>JAOZQV010000260.1:508-5598 GCA_029932035.1 Deltaproteobacteria bacterium
GCAAAGATCTGGCCCCTTTACGTGGAACGATGTTCCAGGTTATGGGCATTATGGAAGGATGGAAAGGGTTGATAGAGGTCAAACCGGAAAAAAAGGCGAGTCTCAATCGCTGGACTATGAACCTAAACATGGAATTAGTCCGCACCTGGGACAGATATGGGGGGACCCGGCTTGGGACGAGCCGTATTAACCCCTTTGATCCCAAGAATGACAAAGCTGATCAGGTCCTTGAAAACTGCAAAAAATTGGGTCTGGATGCCTTAGTGGTCCTCGGGGGGGCCGACAGTCTTGGGGTGGCATACAGGCTTTACAAGAAGGGGTTAAAGGTTGTCGGAATTCCAAAGACCATTGACAGGGATCTATATGGGACCGATTACACACTCGGATTTGATTCGGCGGTGAACATTATTACCGAGGATATTGACAGGTTGCGGATCACGGCAGGTTCGCACAGCCGGATATTCGTAGTGGAATGTATGGGGAAAAAAGCGGGCTGGCTGGCCTTAGAAGGAGGCGAGGCATCAGGTGTGGCCATCACCCTTATTCCTGAGCACGATTTTGTTATGGACCGCGTAATAGAACTCCTGTCCATGAGAAGGAAGGCTGGGGCGCGTTACAGTATCGTTCTGGTTTCCGAAGGGGCAAAGCCGAGGGGTATGGAACCTATCCAGGAAAGGCGGGGCCGGGATGGGTTCGGACATTACTATTTGGGCGGAGTTGGGGGATTTGTTGCAGAGGAGATACAAAAAAATACCAGCATGGAGGTGCGGTACGTGGCGTTAAGGCATCTCCAGAGGGGTGGAGCGCCCACTGCCTATGATCGCCGTATGGGTCGTAAGTTCGGTGTGGCTGCCGTGGATATGATTGTAAATGAAGACTTTGGTCGTATGGTCGGTATCAAGCAGAATGAGATTATTTCAACTCCGCTCAAGGTGGTCTTGGATAAATTACAGTTGGTGGACGTGGAAAAATTCTATAACACCAAGAATTATAGAAGCCTTGATCAGATTATTTAAAAAAAATCTTGCCGGGGTTCAGTATCCCCTTTGGGTCAAAGGCCTTCTTTATACGGGTCATGAGGTCAAGGCCGGCCCGGGGGATTTCCATTTCGAGATAAGGCGCTTTGGTAATCCCAATCCCATGTTCTCCGGTGATGGTTCCCCCCATGTCGATTACCTTTTTAAATAACTCTTTTACTACTGTTTTGGCATTGTTCAACTGACCGGGGTTTTCTTTGTTAAGCATTATGTTGACATGGATGTTCCCGTCGCCGGCATGACCGAAGGCTGCGATGGGAAGGTCATACCTGCGGGCCAGCTCATCTAAAGAGTTTGCTAATTCAGCCATCCTGCTTCTTGGAACAACGATATCTTCGCTTATCTTATGAGGCCTCAATTTAAAGAGAGAGGGGGAGACGTTCCTCCGCGCCTCCCATAGTCTCTCCGCCTCTTCGTTTCCCGATGCGGCCTCGAATTTGATGGTCCCGCCAAGGTTGCACACCTCCCTGATTATCTTAACCTCGCGTGCTACAAGCTCTTCATCTCCATCTACCTCTATTAACAGCATGGCCCCCGCTTTTTCAGGCATTGACAGCCCTAACTCTTCTCTCACACAGTTAATGCATAACCTGTCTAAGAACTCTAAGATAGTGGGAATGATTCTGTTCCGTATTATGTCAGAGACAGTCTGAACCGCGGATGATACATCCGGGAAAAAGGCGATCATGGTCCTCTTGGCCTCTGGCTTTGGAATCAGGCGAAGGGTAATGGCGGTAATGACTGCCAGGGTGCCTTCAGATCCTGTGATGAGACGGGTCAGGTCATAGCCTGCCACCCCCTTCATGGTTTCAACACCGGCATCTATGATTTCTCCTGTGGGGAGCACCACTTCAAGGCCCAGGACATAGTCTCTCGTCACGCCGTACTTTACTGCCCTTAAACCCCCTGCGCATTCTGCCACATTCCCGCCTATTGTGGAGATGTTTAAACTGGCTGGGTCCGGCGGGTAAAAGAGACCAACTTTTTCAACGGCTTCCTGGAGATGGGCGGTAATAACCCCGGGCTCTACCCTTGCGATGAGATTGTCTTGATCAATCAGGAGGATGCTGTCAAGGCGATTCATAGATATTACGAGACCGCCTTTGACAGGGAGGGCCCCACCGCTCATGCCGCTGCCCGCTCCCCTCGGTACAACAGGGAACCCTGATTCGGTTGCGAGACAGAGGATTTTAGAGATTTCCTCACTCTTTCCGGGAAAGGCGACGGCATCGGGCATGAACTCTAACTTGGTGGCATCGGTTCCGTATTCCGCCAGGTTTTCTCTATCGTCCAACAGGTGATCGGCGCCAACGATATCAGATATTTTTTTGAGGGCAGCTTCTGGGATCATCGGGTAACAGGCAAGCGGCTTTTGAGGGCATGTTCGAGTGTCATACGGTCCATATATTTCAGATCCCCTCCCATGGGAATACCGAGGGCGATCCTTGTGATCTTAATGCTGGGATCTTTTTCTGATAATAGTCTGGATAGGAAAGAGGCCGTAGCCTCCCCTGCTGTGGTGGGATTGGTGGCAAGGATGACCTCTTCAATTCTCTCCCCTTCGAGTCGGGTCAAAAGCTTGCCTATCTTCAAGTGTTCCGGGCCGATTCCATCCAAGGGGGAAAGAACGCCATGAAGTACGTGGTATCTTCCCTTGAAGATACCTGCCTCCTCTATTGCCAACTGGTCTCCCGGTCCTTCAACGACACAGACCGATCCATTAGCGCGATTGTCATCCCTGCAGATTGAGCAGGGATCATCATCCGTCAGGTTGAAACAGATGGAGCAGAACCTGATCTTTTCTTTGACATCTATCAGGCTCTGAGCCAGTCCTTCTGCCAGATCCCGGTTGCTTCTCAATACATGGAGCGCTACCCGGGTGGCAGATTTCTGTCCGATCCCGGGGAGCTTAGAGAATTGCACGATCAGGTTTTCTAAAGATGGTGGATAGATTCCCATCACATCATGCCCGGCATTCCGGGTATATTCATTCCCTTGGTCAATTGCCCCATTTCCTCGTTCATCATGGCCTTGGCCTTGTTTAAGGCGTCATTGACTGCCGCCATAATGAGGTCCTGCAGCATCTCTACATCCTCCGGATCAACGACCTCCGGATCGATGTTAATGGAAAGCACGTCCTGTCCTCCATTGGCCACAACTGTAACCATGCCGCCTCCGGCAGAAGCCTCAACTGTTTTTTCACTTAGCTCTTCCTGCAGTTTGGCCATCTTAGTCTGAAATTTCTGGGCCTGCTTCATGATCTGACCCATATTAGGCATTCCTTTCATCTGTTTTCCCCCTCTTATTTTTCGATGTTTTGTGAACTGTTATCCCTGGTTTTGATGGGATTTTCCTTCATAATCTGGCCCTCAAACAGATTCAAGATTTCTTGAGCTGTTTGGGGGAGCTTTGAATCCTCGGGAACTTTACGTTTAAAGACCTTTTCTTCCGGCTCCTTTTGTGTGCGGGCAGGGGCGTGGTGGTTAACTCTGATTTTTACCTGAAGATCCTTCTGAAAAAATTCCCGGCAATAATTGATCAGTTGTTCATATCTCTCCTTATCGTCAAAATATTTTGATGAGAAAGACTGGTTTCCACTCTCTATTTCCAATGTTTCTCCTGTCAATTTTAAAACCTGCCATTCTTTGAGTATGCTATACGCCGCCTTACTCTTAGTTGACAGAAAGGATAGAAAGTCATCCCAGCTTTTATCGTCCCGATCATGTCCGGCTGTCTCCTTTATTTCGTTTTTCCGGTCTCCCTGACTCCAGACTGCGCCAGGGTCTGAAAGCCTATCTGAATCTGTTTGGCTGTGATCCCCCGCAGAGGATAGCAATTTCTTTTCCAGGGAGGCCAGCTTTTTCAAGATGTCCCCAAAAGAAAGGAAATCTCCAAGACTGCACAGCTTGATCATGGTTGTTTCCAGAATCAAACGGGGATTGGATGTGAACCTCAGATCCTCTTCTCTGCTGATCAGGAAGTTCAGCAAGAGATGGAGTTTTTCCTCTCCAGCTATTTCCGCCAGTCGTATGATCTCTTCTCTATCGCTCTCGCTAATGTCAAGCATGTGCTTCTCTGGAGCTACCAGGCTAATGAGGAGATTCCTGAATTGTTCCATGAGTGCCCGATAGAACTCCTTGATGTCGTAACCATAGTTGTAGATTTTGTCTACAACCTCGAGACACCTGTCAGCAGCGCCTTCAAGAATAGCGGCTGATGATTCAAACATAATATCTCTGTCGATAATCCCTAAGATATCAGTGATGTTTTTTTCTTCTACCTTCTGTCCGCTAAATGAAATCACCTGGTCCATCAGGCTTTCAGCGTCCCGCATGCTCCCTTCGGCCTCTCTTGCGATGATTGCCATCCCGGAAGTGCCTATTTCAATCCCTTCATTTTTTGCTATCCTCTGAAGATGGCTGATAATTAGAGACAGAGGGATCCTTTTAAAGTCGAATCTCTGACATCGGGACAGGATGGTTGCGGGTACCTTGTGAGATTCGGTGGTTGCAAATATGAATTTTACATGGGCCGGTGGTTCTTCGAGGGTTTTTAAGAGGGCATTGAAGGCAGGGAGGGTCAGCATATGCACTTCATCTATGATGTAAATGCGGTACCTGCTCGAGGATGGCATATATTTGATGCTTTCCCTGAGTTCTCTGATCTCATCGATCCCCCGGTTGGATGCGCCATCAATTTCCTGGACATCAACGGAGGAGCCTGCAGTGATTTCCGTACATGACCGGCACTTGTTGCAGGGTATTCCCGGCTCACCCTGGTCGCAGTTTATCGCCCTGGCAAAGATTCTCGCAACCGAGGTCTTTCCAATGCCCCTTGATCCGCTAAAGAGATAGGCATGCGCCAGCCTGCCGGTCTTTATGGCATTCATCAGGGTCTGGGTAATATGTTCCTGGCCTATGACATCCTGAAATAGCTGGGGGCGCCACTTCCTGGCCAAAACCTGGTAAGTCAACGAAGCTCCTTGGTCCCCTTTTAGGGGCAGATCAAAGCCACGCCTCTGGACGTGGATTCTTTACTATGGCGGAGAGAGAG
>JAOZQV010000261.1 GCA_029932035.1 Deltaproteobacteria bacterium
GCCCGCTGGAATTCACTCAGGTTTTCCCCATCTTTGAATTCCTCTTCTTCTAAGAGATCTTCTATCCAACCCGCTTCTTCAACCATAATGGCGACCGGATTATTGATTTCATGGGCAATACCGGCAGCTAATTCGCCGACCGAAGCCAATTTACCTGTCTCGACCACCTGCTCGGTAATCAGCTCCTTTTCCTGATCTGATTGCGCAATGCGATTGACCATTCTTCTTGACAGAAAATAACCTGTAGCCACGATACCTAAAACGCCCAAAAGCATAAAGGCAATGGCGAGTCTTACTGTCCTGCAAAGCTCTGAAAAGGCATCCGAAGCCCTCTGACGGAAGACCAGGAGCCAGTTCCCGTCCTTGAGGCAGGCTGTCACGTAAATTTCCTCTTCCCCGAATTCATCTTTCCTCTCTAAAATCCTTGTTTTGTCTTTAGCCTCCACCCCGCCTTCCACAAAATCCGCACAAGGGCCCATGGGTGGGATCTCCTCAATAAGTGTCTTTGTCTGAAGCTCTCCCTCCCTGTTCAGGATATAGGCAAATCCGGTCTCTCCAATGCGGATACTCTCTACAAGGTCGTTAAATGCCACAAAGTCGATGGTTGCCCTCAATATCCATGATTCCCCATTATGGTTCTCTCTAATCGCCACAATAAAGTGCGGGAGTCCGCGGAGACCCAAGAAAACATCGCTAATAAAGTTTTCGCTCTTGATAGTCTCTTGAAACCAGTCCGCCGTAGAATAGAGGGCCCTTCCCAATTTGAACGGGCCTGCATAGGCCACCTGGATGCCCTGGGCATTCACCACGCCTAAATCCACAAACACCGGGCCAAATATCTGCTGCAGTGCTTCCAGTCTGTCCCCCAAGAAATCTTCGTTACTCAGCTCTTCAAAGCTAAACGTCATTGCCAATAAGCGGATATCGCCTAATTTCTCTTTCAGGAAGTTGTCAATATTTTGTTTATGCTTGAGGACTAACTCTTCTAAGTGGGCGTAGACTTTTTCGTGGTAGGAGGTGTCGAACTGGTAAAGGATGATACTGCTAACCACGATCATAGGCAAGACCGCAGCAATGATAATGGTCAGGAGCATGTTCCTGGTCAAAGAACCGTAATACCCTGTATGGGTGCTTTTATCCTGGGCCATGGCACGTTCCATTAGACACAATTAGCGAGGCAATACTCCGCTTCATATCTTAAGCCGCACAAATTCACGGCGCTATACTACTTAAGAAAAAGAATTTGGACGCAGATGAACGCAGATTATATCTGATTTTTTATTTTTAATTATCTGCGCTTATCTGCGGAAATCTGCGTCCCCAAAACAATTAATGTTAAAACCTATATCGGAGTTAAAGGTTTGCTACTCAAGGCCGTGCATTGACATGGCCTCTTTCACTTTGGCTTCCCTGATCTTATCCTCATGTATCCGCTTTTTTTGGGTAGCCTCTTCCACCTTCTGCATTAGCTGTTCAATATCGCACGGTTTCATCAGGTAATCATAGGCCCCCTTCTTCATCCCTTCGATTGCGGATTCTACTGTAGCATGACCGGTAAGCATGACAACTTCGGTCAGGGGGTATGACTTTTTGATCTTCTCTAAGGTCTCAATACCGTCCATGCCCGGCATTTTGACATCTAAAATAACGACGTCAGTATTCCGGTGTTTGTCTAAGATGTCCAGCGCCTCCTGTCCGCTGTAGGCCGTGTTTACAACAAGATCCCTTTTTTTCAAACGCTTGGTCATGGTCTCCACGAAAGGGACTTCATCATCCACCAATAAAACCAATGGGTTCATCATTGTCATTTCCCTCCTTTGATACGTGATACTCGAAACTTGAAATTAGGACCCACAACCTACTTCATACCTGCATCCATAGCGCTCTTAGCCGTCTCAAGAATGCCCTCAGGAAAGCCGACAATCTGGTAAACCACTAAGAATTCAAAGACCCAGAGCACGGCCATGGAGAGGAGAAAGAGAACAAAGCCGTATTTTATGAAGTCCATGGGATGAATCATCTTCTCACCCGTATCCGGGTAGGTCCCTAAGCCGTAGACAATGGCGTTATTCGGGGTTCCGACGATGAGAAAATGGGCAAAAGAGGTGGCAAATGCCACGGCCAGGCCCACTGCCCAGGGTTCCCCCTCAACACCTGTCATGATCCCCATGGGAATAACGATCGGGCCTAAAAGGGCTGTTGTACCGGCATCAGACATGAAATTGGTCATCAGTCCGGATAGAGCGGAGAGCCCAACCCATAAACCATAGCCATGGTTCATATCCACACCGGAAAGGATCTTCAGAAAGCTCTGGGCCAGCCACATGGCGGCGCCGCTTTCTTTGAGAAGGGCGCCTAAGGTCAAGGCCCCGCAGTACATGAACCATGCGTCCCAGGATATGCCTCCCAAGATCTTTTTCCAGTCAGTGGTTTTGAAAATGACAGGTATGAGAAGGGCCAGGAGTGCGGGTCCTCCAAGACCGAGTTCTTCCCCGCCAACGATCCACAGCACGAGGATAAGGATGAGCATTCCGAAAGTGACGTACTCCGGGTAGGTCATCTTGCCCATTTTCCTGGTTTCTTCCTTGATGGCGACCAAACCGGGCGTAAGGTCTTTGGTCTTGATCTTTCTGCCAAAGAGCAGGAGCATATAAACAGCAACAATGAATCCAAGTATCGGAACAATGGGAAACCCGTATTTCATCCAGGTGAAGAAGTCCATTGAGACGTTGTATTCGCTCCAGAACCCCATCATGATCACGTTACGGCCGCCGGCTGCGGGCGATCCCACCCCGCCCACATTCAGGGAAAAACAGAGGGCGAACAGCAAGAACTTTGCCAGGGCAGGATCATGCTCTATCTTACCCCCATTACTCTTGGCCGATACAGCGCCGAAATAAACCGCGGCCATTACCGGTGTCATAAAGGCGCACATGGCGTGGGCCGATATAAAAGAACCCACCATGGACATACTGATGCACAGGACAAAGACAGGGACCATGAAGCCTTTGGTCCAGCCTAAGAGCCAGCTTGCCAATCGTTTGTGCAGTCCCACGTCAACAACGGCAACACCCATGGCCAGGACCCCTAAGAGGAACATGGGCGCGTCGCCCGCAAAGGTCTTTCCGATCATGCTGCGGGGAAGAAGGTGTAGGAAGTAGGCAAGGACCGGCATCAGGATACCGGTCAATCCGATGGGGATTGCCTCGGTGGCAAAGAAGATGATGGCCATCGGAATAATGCCGAGCACAATCATGGTCTTATGGGCGGCGTCAGCAACGCTGTGCGCCACCTCCCACTCCATCATTTTTTCGGCAAAACCGTATTTTTGAACTATCTCCACCAATGTTTGAGGAGTGGGCAATATAAAGGCAATCAGGATAAAGATTCCGGCCCCAAGGCAGATCCACAGCAATTTATTGGCCATGATCCCGCCCCCACCAGCTGCATGTTCCATTTCGTGACTCATTCAGAAAATCCTCCTTTCATCATATCAAAACCGTTTGACAAGTTTATAAATAGATACGGTGTTAGAGTTTACAGGTCTTCATGGTTTTAGAGACCTCTAAAAACACATCACAGACCCTCAATATTCCCACGATATTTTTGTCTTTGGTCACAAGAAGTGATTGGTGATGACCCATGAGCAATTGATGTATCGCCTCATCTAAACCGGCGCTTTCTTCCACGTATTCCCCTTCGGTTGGGGCGTTAAGGAAGTTTTTCACTTTAAGAGTGGCTGCTTTAGAACAGAGGTCCTTGAGGGGACTGGACCACAGAGACGCGTGGTCCAGCATGGACTGGAGGAATTGTACGCTGAAACCCGCCCGGGAGAGTCTACCCGGGTCTCCTAATTCTCTGTACCTGGGTTCCAGGGCCTTAAGCATGTCTAACATGCCGATTTTACCGACGATCCGATTATCCTTGTCACTGACCAGTACCGCCCTGTGAAGGTCCTGATACCGTGTCCTGTCAATCTCATCTCTGGCTTTCTCCAAGGCTGAGACTGCCTCAAAGAGCGTGGCTTCCTCTGAAATCGTTACATAATCCTCAAGAGGCACCATCAGCTCCTTTACGCCTATTGTTTTCATCGATTACCTCCCCTCAGAATTTTAACCTCCAGTTACTTTGTGAAAAATTACACGTATTATTGCTTGAAAAAAAACTCAATGCAAGTAAAATCGTTCAAATTGCTCTTTTTACTATTATTTCAAACGCAACCAATATGTAAAAAATAGGAAGCCAAGTAATCGCGTATAATGACTTAATTTGACATAATTTAATAGAGCGAGACAGAGGCTAATAAAGGGAGTTCTTAGAGGGGATTTGATCGCTTTTCAGGTGTGCATGACTACAGAAAAAATCAGCCGGTACCTGTTTGAGATGGTGTCCATCCAGAAATGAGATAGTTTTTGCAAGATCAAGGAAGACGAAGATTTTAACCACAGGAATACATTGGAGTATTTCGAGGATTAAAATTTGAGTCTGACGCTGAGATTGCGGAAAATAGCCATTTATGGATCGACACGAGTTAATATGTCCTCGGTCAGAGAGGAGGTGGGCCCTGATAGGGCCCACCCTGGGGTAAGAGCCTGATTTCCAGGCTTTGCGGGTGTGGATTAGAACTTAAAGATAAAATCCATCTGGAGTCTGTCTTCATGCATTTTGTACCGGTCCCCGTTCCAGAGAGGATTACCCTCTTTCTTCCAGGTAGTTACCGGGTCTGTATAGAAAAAGGCGAACCTCAGGGTCGTATATTTAAACGGATGGTATTTCAGCGCAACTTTGTGCCCTTTTCGGTTGGCGCCGTAAAAGTCCTGGTCATTCAGGGACCCCACAACGGCATTCTGTTCTATATAGGCATACTTGTAGTAGAGGGAGTAATCACCCTTTTTCTTGTCCCTGCCGATCTTGAAGAAGCCACAATAGGCATTGGATTCATCACTCGGCACCCCATCAGCTGCATTATGGATATAGTCAAAACAGACTCTTGCGGGGTAGGGCCCTACCTTGAATCTGAAATTTGTGTAGGCTTCCCAGAGCTTATACTTATATTTGTATATGATATTCCCGGCGCTGTCCGTTATGAATGTATTTCCTCCGCCCTTTTTATACTCTCCTGTATGAAGCCATTTCGATTTATTGAGATTGCTCCAGCTATAATAACTCCCTGCCAGGGTCCATTTAACCGGCCCGACCTTCCAGTCGAAGCCTGCCTGGTTGAGATAGAGCATGGCATCAGGAGCGGTGTTGTTTTCATTGACCACCATCTGGCTCAGGTAAATAAAGGGCTGAAAGATCTTTGATCCCACGTACCTGTACATCTCGTACACACCTTCGGGATTTACGTCAGGATCCCACATAATGTCCGTATGGTAGAAGTTCTTTCTGAACTTGCCGGCCCCAAGGTTTAATCCCTTAAGCCAGTTCGGCTTGTAGTCGGCATAGGCCCTGGCGAGATAAATCGGCTTGTCATTGAAATCGGTTGTAAATGTCTGGTTGGTGGTGGTGGCCTCCTGATGGCTATCCATATTGGTGGTTATCATAAAATGGGTATTCAGCTCGTCCGTGATTCTGCCGTCTAAAAAGAT
>JAOZQV010000262.1:0-3403 GCA_029932035.1 Deltaproteobacteria bacterium
TCAAAGAGTTCTTCGGTGCTTGCATATTCCATAATATGACCTAAATACATTACTGCCACCTTATCGCTCAGGTAACCGACCACATTTAGATCGTGAGAGATAAAGAGATAGCTGAGTCCGAGCCGGTCCTGCAGGTCCTTAAGAAGGTTTATAATCTGGGCCTGGATTGATACGTCCAAGGCCGAAACAGGCTCATCGCAAATGATCAGGGACGGCGACACGCTCAATGCCCGCGCCACACCTACGCGCTGTCGCTGCCCCCCGCTGAATTCGTGGGGATAGCGGTCGGAGCTGATGGCTGAAATACCCACCATTTCAAGAAGTTCGTCCCTGCGATCCCTCCGTCCCCCTTTTGACAGATCCATGCCTCTAAGACCTTCCTCTATGGTTTGGCCTACAGTCATCCTGGGATTAAGAGATCCAAAGGGGTCCTGGAAAACAATCTGCATCTCTTTTCGCAGATGTTTCATCTCCTTGTGAGAGATATTAGTGATGTCATTACCCTTATATATAAGTTTGCCTTCATCGGGCTCAATCAGCCTGAGGATAACCTTGGCCACGGTAGATTTGCCACACCCGCTTTCTCCCACAAGGGCCAAGGTTTTTCCCGGTTCTATCTCAAGATCGATCCCGTCAACTGCCTTAATCCACCCATAAGTCCTCTGGAAAAACCCCCTGCGTACAGGAAAGTACTTCTTCAGCCCTTCAACACGCAGGGTGATGTTCTGTTCACTGGTCATTAGTCATTAGTCATTTGTCATTTGTCATTTGAAAATCTGTAATCCGCAATTCTATCCACAGATTCCGCAGATTAACGCAGATTATTCAAACATCTTTACCTACAGCCTAAATGCCTACAGTCTCAATCCCTAAATCCCTAAATATTCAATAGTCAATCTTCAATATTCAATCCAAAACCGGACAGCGGCTAAGATGCCCTTCCTCATCCTCACACATCTCAGGGAACTTGGTCTTGCAGGTTTCAATGGCAAAAGAGCACCGCGGATGAAAGGGACAACCGGACGGTTTAAAAGCGGGGTTGGGCACTGCACCGGGAATGCTGTGAAGTCTCCTGCCACGCCTGGACCGTGCCGGCAGGGAAGCCAACAACCCTCTCGTATAGGGGTGACGAGGGTTCCGGAAGATCTGATAAGTGTCTCCGATTTCCACAATAACCCCTGCATACATGACATTCACGCGGTCGGCAATATTGGCCACTACGCCCAGGTCGTGGGTGATATACAGGACCGACATGGAGGCTTTTTGCTGAATCGACTTCATCAGATTCAGGATCTGGGCCTGAACTGTCACGTCAAGGGCCGTGGTCGGCTCATCAGCAATAATCAAGTCGGGGTTGCAGGCTAAGGCCATGGCAATCATTACCCTCTGACGTTGCCCCCCGCTCAACTGGTGAGGGTAGTCTTTCAAACGTTGTTCAGGCGATGGAATCCCAATATCTCTTAAGAGCTGCACACATCTCTCACGCAGTTCCCCGGGCGCGACCTGCTCGTGGATTGTTATGGCCTCCCCGATCTGATCGCCGATGGTAAAAACAGGGTTCAATGATGTAAGCGGTTCCTGGAAAACCATGGCTATATGGTTTCCACGGATCTTCTGCATATCGGTCTCGTCCAGATCTAAGAGATCAGCGCCATTGAAAAGCACCCTGCCGCCCATGATCTCTCCGGGCGGACTTGGAATAAGGCGAAGGATAGTCAGGGCTGAAACCGTCTTTCCACAGCCGGATTCTCCTACGAGACAGACCGTTTCTCCCGGCCGTATATCAAAGCTTACCCCGTCCACGGCACGGGCTACCTGATCCTTTGCCCGGAAATAGACCTTCAGGTCCTGAACAGAAAGTAAGTTGTTGTTATCGGTCATATCCAAACTTATTCCTCAACTCTTGGCACTGGGTACTTGTCGGGTTGCGGGTTGCGGGTTGCGGGTTGCAGGTTGCGTGTTTCAGGTTATAGGTTTTTTCAATAGTCAATAGTCAGTAGTCAATAGTCAATGGTAAGGGGTTATAGGTTTTTTCAATAGTCAATAGTCAGTAGTCAATAGTCAATGGTAAGGGGTTATAGGTTTTTTCAATAGTCAATCCAAACGGGTTGCGGCATCGGACTTTGGACATTGAACTTTGGACATCGGACTTTAGTCATTTTAGCTCATTTTAGGCATTTTAGGCATTTTTCAACCTTTTTCCCTCAGCTTTGGGTTCAGGGCATCTCTGAGGCCTTCACCGAACAGATTAAAGCATAGGACTAC
This sequence comes from Deltaproteobacteria bacterium, assembly GCA_029932035.1. Classification (GTDB taxonomy): domain Bacteria; phylum Desulfobacterota; class DSM-4660; order Desulfatiglandales; family Desulfatiglandaceae; genus Desulfacyla. Next base: position 2,266 of record JAOZQV010000262.1, read on the forward strand.
AATCAGTATGGCTATCCCCGGTATGAACGTAAGCCAGGGTGCATCAAAGATAAAACGTTTTCCGTCTGAAAGGATATTCCCCCAGGTGGCGTGGGGGGGCGGTACTCCGAATCCCAGGAAACTGAGGCCTGCCTCGGTCAATATGGCCATGGCGATGCCGATAGTGGCCGATACTAATACTGGAGCAATGGCGTTGGGCATCATATGACGAAAAATTATGCGGAAGTTGCCGACGCCAAGGGCCTTTGCCGCAGTCACGAAGTCCTGCTCCCTTAGGGAGAGAAATTCGGCACGGACGAAGCGCGTAGTCCCCATCCAACTCGTCAGGCCGATGACAATCATGATGTTGTACATGCTTGCCGGGAGAAGGGCCACCACTGTGAGTATAAGAAAAAAAGTCGGGAAACAGAGCATTATGTCAACCGTTCGCATAATAATGGTATCGACAGATATGGCGCCTTTGTGGATCAGGACAAACCACTTCGGCAGGGTGCGCTTTGATAGAATCCTTTTTGAAAAGATGGAGAAAAAAATATAGGCGTGTCCGACAATAAGCAGCCCTACCCCTGTATAGTTCATCCCTAACGCAAGAAGGATTCCCCCTGTTATGAGAACGCACGAAATGATGATCTGGTCATAGCGGAGATGACCATGACCAAAATATCCGGCAATCCCCCCCATGAATATACCCACCAAGACCGATATCCCCACGGCCACAAATCCCACTGTCAAGGAAACCCAGGCCCCCTGGAGCATCCTTGCAAAGACATCCCGGCCCAAATCATCGGTTCCGAGGAGATAAATGCCTAATGTGGGAACTTCTGCCGGTTGCAATGTCTCAAGGTTGGGCCTTGTGAGGGGGGGAAGGAGTTTTTCCTGTAGTCGGATCATGGCCGGGTCAAAAACAGGTTCCTGGCCAGAGGTCAAAACAACTCCGATCACAGCGCTAATAAGAAAAAATACGAAAATGATTAGGCCCACAATCGCAAGCCTGTTTTGTCTGAACAGTTCCCACAGCTCCTGCAAACGTGTCTGCTTCGGGGCTAAGGGGGATTCTAAAAATTTATCATTTATCATTTGCATTTTGTCATTGGGTATCTGTTATTCGTTACGGGTTACGGGTTACGGGTTACGGGTT
>JAOZQV010000262.1:3503-5586 GCA_029932035.1 Deltaproteobacteria bacterium
GTTACGGGTTACGGGTTACGGGTTACGGGTTGCGGGTTTTTCAATCGTCAATAGTCAGTAGTCAATAGTCAATTTCACAGTCGTATTCTCGGGTCTACAACGAGATAGAGGAGATCTGAGATAAAGGTGCCGACAAGGACAAGCACTGCTGCAACGAAATTTACGGTCAGTATGACCGGATAATCCCTTGCAAGGATAGCCTCATAGGCCATTCTCCCCATACCGGGCCAGGAAAAGATGGATTCGATTATGACCGATCCCCCGATCAGGCCCGGCAGGATCAATCCAAACATGGTCACAAAAGGCAACAGGGCATTGCGAAGCGCGTGTTTGTAATGTACCTGCTCCGGCGGGAGACCTTTGGCCCTGGCGGTCCTCACGTAATCCTGGCCTTCCACCTCGAGCATCTGGCTCCGAACATATCTGGAAAGGACCGCTATACCACCGGTGGCGCCCAATACAGATGGGATCAGGAGGTGCCAGACCCGGTCCATTAGCGTAGTTCCCCAGGAGGAAGCCGCGAGTCCGAAGGTTTCCATCCCTATTACCGGCACATGGAGAGTCGTAACCACAAGAATAATCAGGATGTAGGCAAAAAAGAAACCGGGGATCGATATAAGGAGATAGGAAACAAAGGTGGCGCTCCTATCATATATTCCACCTCTGAAAATAGCCGAGCGAATCCCAACCGGAAAAGAAAGGGTCCAGGTAAGGATAGTCCCCACAATAAACAGGGGGAGGCTGTTCAGGAATCGTTCCCATATTTTTGTCAGTACAGACTGGCTATCCTTCCATGAAACAATCTTTCCGGTGAACAGATCTCTGTAAAAATAGAGGTATTGTACATAAAGGGGCTTATCTAAATGGAATTCCTTTTGGAATCGCTCCACCATCTCAGGCGTAAACTTGGGGTTCATCGGATCCACCTGACTCGGTTCGCCAGGCGCGAGATGGATGATCAGAAAGGAGACCACAGATACAAAAAACAGGGTAATGATCTTCTGTACAATGCTTCGTCCGATAAATGAAAACATGGAAAACCCCTTCGGATTGATTATTGACTATTGACTATTGACTATTGAAAAAACACCTGAATCACATCTAAGCGAATGACCAGTGACTTTGGACCTGCAACCCGCAACTCGCAACCCGCAACTCGCAACCCGCAACCCGTAACCCGCAACTCGCAACCCGGAACCCTCAATCAACAATCATCAATCATCAATCATCAATCCAAAAGCTGGGGCATCTCGGGGATTTTTAACCATCTGTTGAAGTGAAAGGTGTAATCTCCGGTCTTTGTGGGCTTGATCTTTTTATAGAGCATTACCCCGTCCTCGTCAAAATCCTTTATGACGATTCGTCTATCGAGAACCGCTGTCCACTTGCCCACATATAGAAAGGTATAGGGCTGTTCACGGGCAATTATTTTATGGAGTCTGTGGCAGTATCCCACCTGTTTTTCAAAATCGTACTCCTGCCTTATTTTTATAATAAGATCATCAGCCTCTCTGTTTTTGAAACCCACGAAATTCAGTTGATAGGGATGGGTCTGATTAGAGTACCATATCTGATAGAGATCAGGGTCAATGCCCATGACCCAGCCTAAGATCAGGGCATCAAAATCCAGCTTATGCACCCTCTCCTGGATAAATACCGACCACTCTAAGATATCGGTGCGGACATTTACACCGATCTGTTTCCAGCCGTCCTGGGCAATGGCCAAAATGGCCTTGCGGATGTCATTCCCGCTGTTGGTAATCAAAGTGAATTCCAGTTTTTTCCCGTCCTTTTCCAGCCAGCCCTCCCTGTTGCGCAGCCAGCCAGCCTCTTCTAAGAGATCAAGCGCCCCTTTGGGGTCATAGGGAAGAGGTTGAACTTTATGATCATAGTAATCGGTCTGTTTTGGGAAGGGTCCGGTAATCCTCTCTCCCTGGTTATACAGAACATAGTCGATTATCTTATTCACATCTATGGCCATGCCCAGCGCCCTTCTTACCCTTACATCATTAAAGGGCGCCCTCCGCATGTTGTACCCTATGTAGGTATATCCAAAGGATGTACCGGAGAAGCTCTGGAATCT
>JAOZQV010000263.1 GCA_029932035.1 Deltaproteobacteria bacterium
TACGTCACTCTGGAATTTGATGAAGATAAGGTGATTGCCAATTTCGACGACATAGAGGCCTTCTCTTATGCAGATACCGTTTCTGAAGCCATAGACCTGCTTTGTGGCTAAATTATTCAGGTTTTTGAGGAGTTGGTGGAAGATAGGGAAAGTCTGGGCACCCTGCCCCGAAATGGTTGGCGTATCTGGAGGAAATCATCGAATGCAGACTTCCTACCCGGAACCCAATATCCAAAACCGAACGGAGGCTGCAAAATGTACCCGCAATCGAGGCAAACTAAGGGCGTCATAATATTCATCACCGCTATTCTGATTTTCTGGTTCACCGGATGCGTCTCGACGCCGGAACCCTCTCGGACCAATGCGAAAGAGAACCGCGCCATCAGCGTGGTCCAGAAGATGCGGACTCAGGCCGTGAGCCCGCGGGTGGGGCGGTGGGCCGTGGTCATCGGCATATCCGATTATAAATATGACACCCGGAGGGACCCTGCCAAGGGGATCCCCGACCTTCGATTCGCAGACGAGGACGCCAGAGCCTTTGCCCGGTTTCTCACGTCGCCTGCCGGCGGGGCGTTTCGGCCCGACCATGCCCTCCTCCTCACGGACCGAAAGGCCACCATCAAGGAGGTGAGGAAGGGCATCGGCGATTTCCTTGCAAGGAGCCTCGAGGATGACCTGGTGATCATCTTCTACGCGGGGCACGGGATACCTGACCCGAAAAACCCTGAAAACCTCTATCTTGCCTGCTACGACACCGAGCCGGGCAACTACTACGGTACGGGTGGTGAGCTGGGATTTTGGGGACGGCCGGAGCGGAAGAGGGGAAAGTCCCCGGCATACCTACGCCAAATGGGGCGGGAGTGACAAGAAGAGGAGTTACGTGGTCAAGCTCAAGGCCACGGACGGCCTCACTACGGTCACGGCGAAAAAGGAGATTACCGTTAAACGCCAGGACATCGTTGCCCGGGACGGCCGCTTCTACAAGTACGCCAATGGGATTGTGAAAGATACTGAGACGGGTCTTGAGTGGTTTGCGGGGCCTGATAGAGATATGAACAAAAACGAAGCTAAGTCTTGGGTAAAAAGTCTCAGTCTCAACGGAGGGGGATGGAGGATGCCCACTTGGAATGAGTTGAGATCCCTTTGGAAAAAAGATGCCGATTCTCCGAAAATAACGCATCTCTTGAGGATCACAGGTTGGGGAATTTGGTCAGGGGCGACTAAAGAGAGGCCCTTCAACTTCGGCCCCCAGTACACTTTCTTTGGCGACACCGGCGGCTCCGACGGCGTTAGGGCTTTTGCTGTGCGCTCCAGCAATTGAACATTTGGTTATTTGAATCTTTGATTATTTAATCCAGGGGGTACAGGGGGATTTATCCCATAAGCGCTAACTTATTTTGCAAACGTTCACAGCCTGCATTTAGGCCCCATGGAGCTGTTTTGAAAGATGAACGTCCAACATCGAATGAAAAAGAAAATACCAATGGCAAATACTCTTCTTGTTCCCAATCTCCGGCTTGGGAACACCATATCAATGGAAGCTCCGGCTTCCTCCCATATAAGCAGTGTGGACAACCAGCAAAAACAAACGAACAACTAACAGACCACCAAGGAAAAAACATCCTATTAGAATCTGACCGATGGCCCGATACGAACACCTCCCCATTTACCACAAGGTATTCATAGATTCTTACTGGAAACGGGTAAGAGAGAGAGGAAAATCTCGACGGGGACCACCACACAACCTTCACCTTTACTGAAGTCCATTTTGCTCAACAGAAACGACTTCCTGAGAGGAGCAATTCTTCTCATACTTCTCTCATCGGTATCACGCTGATATTTGACCTCAATACCAAGAAAACCTTTCGGTTCCCTCATAACCACGTCAATCTCTCTGCCTTGTTTATTATAATAATACCACAGGAAGGTGCTGCACTCCCTCATCAGTGGGATCTCACCATACATGCGCAAATGAGAAACTACCACACCTTCAACGAGACTTCCCAACAGATCTTCATCCTCCAGTGACCCGGCAATGACATCCCGGGGTTCTCTCCCTGAGAGATAGCTTTTCACCGAATGGAACATGAAAGGGTCAAAGAAAAAAACCTTCTTGTCCCCTTTTGCCTTAACGGTCTTCCTGTTGAAATCATAGGCGTACAAAACAAAGGAGATAAATGAATCTTCCATGAACTGGAGGTAATCAATAACCGTCGCATGCGTTTTCTCTATGGTCCGTGAAAGCTTTGAAAAGCTGTATCTTGAACCGTAACGCTCCACAATGCCCGAAAGCAGCAGTCTTGTCAGGGTCTCCTGTTTGTTCAACCGGTTCATGTCGCCCAGAACATCTCGCACAAAAATCTCGGATACCAATGAGATGATCGTTTCTTCATTTTTCAGGTATCGATTCGAGAGATAGTGGTTTATGACCCCCGGAAGTCCCCCTGTGATGAGATAGAGGCGAAACAGGAAACCCAGTTCATTGCTGAAAGGAAGCACCTTCTCAATGGTCCCGGCGATTTCATCCAATCCGGAATCGAGATCCAGGGTGAGTGCAGAAAGCTCTGTTTTGAGGCTTTCAAGTGTTACTCTCAACTCATCTTGGGGGATGTGCAGAGAGAGGAATTCTGCGGATTGAAGTACAAATTCCCTGAAGCTCAAAGGCTTTACATAATATTCGTTTCCCTCGATTCCCCGGCCGGGGATCAGTTCTCCCTTTTCCTTTGGTTTTACTGCATTAGAACCTGTGGCAAGAACAGAGCCTGTCCTCAGGATACCCCGATCCGCCAGATACTTAAGCTCCAGATTCCAGTCATCAACAGAAGTAATTTCATCTAATAAAAGGAATATACGGTCAGAATCCCTTCTGGAGTCCAAAAAGTAGCTGACGGCATTTCTCAACTCCCTTCTCGACACGAAAAAATCGAGAGAAAGATAGAGAATATCTCTTGCCGGGATGCCCCCCCCTATCAGTTTGCCAACCAGATCTTTCAAATAGGTCGTCTTCCCCACCTGTCTGGGTCCCCGAAGGATATGGATGGCTCCTCTCTCAATCGTCATTTCCTTTCTTTCAAAAAAAATGGGGGTTGCCTGAGAAAGACTCCTGTCATACCGGGCAAACTCCTGTCCTGACCTCCACCAGGGGTTCTGGTCATTTATTTCACCGGTTTTTACCATTTGGTTAATCCTCCTTCTATATTACCGACCATTTGGATACTGACCATGCCAAATTTACAGGCATCCTCCGGCTTTGTCAAGGCTGATTTTCCAAAAAATATTGGTGGGTATGGGGGTCATCAGGAAAGGGTGGAGATTCAGCCTTGACGAGTGTAACTTCTTACTCCGGCCTATTGCGCACAATTCTCAATGGTTAAACCCGCTAAATCGGCTAATGCGGATTGTCTTTTATCAAGGGTCAGGAACCTGTCTGCCTTGACGGCGAGGGCCGAGGCTACATGCATAATATCAAGCGACCTTGAACCGGTGGTTTTCGTGTGGCTTTGGGACAGGTCGAGAGCGAAGTTAATGGTATCTGTCCAACTTATCTGTGGCCGATAATATACTCCCCTTCTTTGATGCTCATCGAATTTCGAAAGAACAAGCAGGACCTGTTCATTTGTCATTTCTGTCCTGAACTGCTTCAAATAGAAAGCATTTGTGAATTCCAGCTCATGAAAACGGGTTAAAGGAATGGCTTCATTATTTTTTCTTATCCAATGGGAGACCTCAAGGGAATATTCTTCTTTTATGTACAGTTTGACAATTACACTGGTATCTACGTAAAGCACTTAGAATCTATCCTCTCTTCCTTCAACCACGATTGCGCTCAGAGATTTTCCCTCAAGCTTGATCGCCTCATTGTAGAAATCCGGCCAGTCAATTTCATCTCTTGGCCCCAACGCCGCTATTTTGGCAACCGGTTTCCCTCTTCTGGTAACTGTTACTTCTTCACCAGCCCAAATGTTTTTTAAAACCCGGGCAAAGTTCTTCTGGATTTCTCCAACTGTTGCCGTTTTCATGTTTAAGCCTCCTTGTTTACGTATATTATATGCGTAAACAGGGGTATGTCAAGACTATTTGCGCCCACAAAAAATGCCCCCTGGTGGGATAACCAAAACGGGCTTATGGACCAGGATCTTTACGCCGGCGATTTTATTTCAGTGAACAAAAAAGTCTTGGCTTTTTTCTCCGATAGACTAAATTGGCCATATGATCGCAAGACACCTCTAAGAGACATGCTTCAACCCCGATTTTGGACATCAGATGGCCTTTGATCTTTGAGGACGGAGAACCTTGAGTATGAAAAAGAAATCAAAAAGCAAAAAAAAGCGGAAATCTTCGAGACGTACGAAAAAGGGAAGAAAACGGAACCAGGCATCCTTCAAGGGCTCCCGAAAAAGGGATGACCTCGCTGTAATCCAGTTCAATGAATATGATATCGTATATGATCCCATGGATGATGAATATTCGGACTTGGTGCCGCCTGAAATAGAAAAGGAAATCAGCGTAGACCTCTACCTGCTCGCAGGCGATAATCCGCGAAAAGCCATCCATCGATTAGAGGAATTAAGACTCCAATATCCGGAACATCCCCGTATCTACAATTATCTCGCTAAAGCCTATTCATATGTCAGAGATGCAGAGAAAATGATCGAGGTAGTCGAGGAGAATTATCGCAGAAATCCTGATTACCTTTTCGCAAAAATCAATTATGCCCAAATCTGTTTGCAGCGGGGTAAAATCCATAAGATACCAATCATACTTGACCATAAGTTTGATCTGAAAATGCTTTATCCTGAGAGAAATGAATTCCATGTAACAGAGGCTGTCTCCTTTTTCGGCATGCTCGGAATCTATTTTTTGAAAATCGATGATATGGATCAGTCAAAACGCATGTTAATGATATTGGAAGACATCGATCCGGATGCTGAAATGACCAAGGAGCTGAAAAGGCAAATCAGAGTCGCCAAAAGATTATGCACATTCAAAAGGTTGCTTAACATTCGGGAGTAATAACGCTCTCCCACGTAAGTGCGGATTCAGCCAAAGAAGGGTAAAATTCGTTAAGGAGAGCATTAGACGCTATTTTTGTTTAGTTTGGATTGTTGAGACATGCTTCAAGGTTCAAAAAAGGGTTGCACTTTCACCCTCCAAAACGTATTATTAACAATATGATTGATAAATCCCTTTAGAGATTGAATCGGGAGTATACCATGCCAAGTATAACCGCAAATCAATTGAAGACCAGTGGGATCTCAGCCCTTGCGCCGATCATTGATGAACATAAGACCGCGATGATCACCGTCAGGGGGAAAAACAGATACGTCATCATGGATTTTGATACTTATAATCACCTGCGGGAGTGCGAGCTTGAGGCGGCAATCGTCGAATCAAAAAGAGAGCTTGAACAGGGCAAAGTGTACAAAGATACAATTGATGAACATATCAGCCGAATCGTCAATGAGCTATAATATCATCTTCACAAAAAGTTATACCAGGCGGGCCACACGTTTCTTCAAGAAACATCCGGATTTAATCGGGCAATACGAAAAAGCACTTAAACTGC
>JAOZQV010000264.1 GCA_029932035.1 Deltaproteobacteria bacterium
AACGAACTTTGCCTGCAGTGCCACATAGCGGATGAATATGACACAAAGGAACATCATTTTCACAAAAACAAGGGAGAAAAAGGCGAGCCCATCAGATCTGAAACAGGAGAGGCGCTTTTCCATGTGGGTACCGGGGCCGAGTGCGTGCAATGCCATATGCCGGGCCGTTACTATATGGGAATTGACTACCGACCGGATCACAGTATTCGAATTCCCAGACCGGACCTCAGCGTCAAGATGGGCGCCCCCAATGCCTGCAACCGATGTCACGTGGATAAAACCGCCCAGTGGTCCGATGAATATATCACCAAATGGTACGGTCCGGGCCGAAGACATCATTATGGAGCCACCATCCAGGCCGGTCGCAATGGAATGCCCGGTTCGCATAAGGATCTCATACGGGTGGCCGTTGATCCCCTGTACCCGGTCATCGTGCGTGCCACCGCACTATCCCTCTTGAAGGCCTTTCCCGGAGAGGAAACTACCCGGGCCTATGAACTCTCATTGATGGATGATGAGGCCCTGATCCGTCGGACCGCGGTAGAAGGCTTAAATGCCTCCCATATGGAACGGCAGGCAGAGCTGATTTCTCCGCTTCTCTACGATCCGGTCAAGGCCGTACGCATTGAAGCCGCCTCCAAGTTGGTCGGAGGGCCCTCAAAGCATTTGGACTCCAGCGAGCAAGAGATGTTTCAGGGTGATCTAAACGAATTTGTCGGTTCAATGGAATATTCCGGCGATTTTGCCTTTGGCCGGTACAACCTCGGTAATCTCTACGTTGCACTGAAACGGCCCGAGGATGCCATCCGAAACTACCGGGCCGCCCTGAAGATTGATGACCTTTTCTATCCGGCAAAGGTTAATCTGGCCATGCTTTATAATCGGCTCGGGAAAAATAACGAGGCCGAATTGCTGCTGCGCGAGGTTGTTCAGGCACATCCTCAAATGTACGAATTGAAATACTCTCTCGGTTTGCTCCTTGCGGAACAAAAGAAATACCATGAGGCCTCTTCCTATCTTTCCTCTGCGGCACGAGGCCTGCCGAAACGCTCGCGGATTCATTACAACCAAGGCTTGATCCTGGACTATCTGCGGAATGATACGGCGGCTGAAGCCGCACTGATGAGGTCACTGGAACTTGAGCCGGACAACATGGACTATCTGAAGGGGATGGCCGAATTCTATCTCAAACGGAGGAGATACGAGGAGGCCAAGAAGATGGCCGAGCAGATGATTGCCAAACACCCCTCAAATTTGACAGGCCATCGGACACTTGATATTATCAAGCGGGAGCAACGAAAAAACGATTAACAATCGACAGAAAGGCGGTGTCTATGGATGTTTTATCTTCCAACTTAAATGCTTATGTGGACCAAATTAGCAACATCGGTGGTCAATTAGGCCCCATGGTGGTTAAGGCCATGATCCTCCTGGTGATTCTCCTTTTTTTGGTTAAATATCTGGGGCGGTTTGTTGCAATGCTCCTAATAAGAGCCGGATTACCCGAGCGGAAGGCAGCATATTCTGTTACGGGTCTGCACATCACGATTCTGCTAATTGGGGCGCTGGTTGTTCTCAACCTGGTCGGGTTCCCAGGAGCTTTGCTGTTCAGGGTTATCATGATCATTGTCATGGTGGGGTTAGCGTCCTACATAATCGCCAAACCTTATATCCCTCAGCTTCCCTTCAAGAAAGGCAACCTTATCCAGGTCGCGGGGGCCCTGGGAATCGTAGACTCAATCACAATTATGCATACATGTATAAGGACCCTTGACGGCAAGGTTATTTTTGTCCCCAACCACAAGGTCTTGAACGATCAAGTGACCAATTCCAGCGCCAGACCCAATCGCCGTCTCGATATCGATTTTTTTATCCCCTATGATCAGGATGTGGACAAAGTGAAGGACCTGGTCGGTGAAATCCTGAAGGAGACTGAAATAGTATTGGAAAAGCCTGCCCCGAGGGTTGTAATTGACAAATTTTCTCCAAACTTCATGGAGATGAAGGCCAGGTTCTGGGTTCAGAGAAAGAATGCCCTTACGGGTCGCTGGGGCCTCAACGAGAAGATCAAGTCCAGCTTTGATAAAGAGGGTATCCAAATGGCCTCGCCCAGGTTGGAGATAACTCAAGACCGGCGCGACAAGGCACCCGTATCAGATTAGGCAGGTATCCTTCTTGATCTCCAGCGAGATGAATGCAACGTCCCGCCGAGGTGGAAAGCGAAAAGGGGCGTTTTTCAATGGTCTCCTCAGAGCTGAGACCCTTTCTATGTCTGTGCCCGGTTATACGCCTTGGAAGTTTGAAACTAAGTCTTCCGAGACACAAAATGTCTCATGATACGTTTATGTCTCAGGTAACCATATGAGACAGTTTGCTCGAGTCCGATCTTTAAGGAACCGTGCAGCCCATCTATTCTAACTAACAGATAACCGTTTAATATTAAAGACATTTCAAAATATTCCGCCAATGCTATTTCCCTCCCCAGTTTTTTTGTGGCTTTTTCCGGTTTGATTTAAACGGCGAGAGTCTCTTTTTAGGCCTTTCTAAAACATTATAATATCAGCATGTTACCCACCATTACGCTTGCCGAGACACTACTGTCTCATGATTTCTCCCGGATGGTTGCAGGTTAAGATTTAGGCTAACGGTTAAACGGCGATTAACTCTTTGATATTAAAACCATTTTACTTCCTATTTCTTGAAGAAGATTTCTTTGGCACAGAACCTGCTTTCACCAAGAACATCTGATTTGCTCCCGGAGGGTCAAAGGAATGAAGCCATGTGATGAAAGTATAAAAGAGACCATCGCACTTGCAGAAAAAATGCTGAAAGCAGCCGATAAAGGTGATGCTGTGCGTGAAGATAGCGGGTGCGGTGTGCTCTATGGCATTCTCAGAGATTCTGCATTTAAGATTAAGAAGTTAGCAGAAACAGAAAGGGATGCGCATATCAGAAAGGGCTGGTGGAAGGATTAGACCACAAAAGAAATCTAAAAGAGGAGAATGAAATGAAAAAATTTGTATGTTCCATTTGCGGGTATGTGTATGAGGGCGAAAACCCACCTGAAAAATGCCCCCAGTGCGGTTCTCCCGCCGAGAAGTTTTCTGTACAGAAGGAGGGAGAACAGGGATGGGCTGATGAGCATGTGATCGGTGTGGCAAAGGATGTGGATGCTGAGGTTATTGAAGGTCTCAAGGCCAATTTCACCGGGGAGTGTACTGAAGTCGGCATGTATCTTGCTATGAGTCGTCAAGCCGACCGTGAAGGATATCCTGAGGTTGCAGAGGCATATAAACGGATCGCCTTCGAAGAGGCGGAGCACGCGGCAAAGTTTGCTGAATTACTTGGTGAAGTAGTTGTTGCTGACACTAAGGCTAACCTGACGGCTCGGGTATCAGCCGAATATGGGGCATGCCAGGGAAAGAAAGATCTTGCTGTAAGGGCAAAACAGCTTAATCTGGATGCTATCCACGATACCGTTCATGAAATGTGTAAAGATGAGGCCAGGCATGGCTCTGCCTTTGCCGGTCTTTTGAAGAGATATTTTAGCTAATAGGACTTGTGAACAAATGAACGTCCAGGTAAGCAACAGACTCCGACATCGAACGCTCAGGTAAGCGAAGACTCCGACATCGAATTCTGAATGAAAAGAAGATATAACGAAGCAAGTTTATGATTGGGAACTTCACTTTACCCGCACCGTGGCGCTCTTCCTGTAGATGCGGATGAATCCGCACCTAAAACAACGAGGACCGCTTACACTCAAAGGAAATAGTCATTCAAAGTTCGAGATTGGGTTTCATTCAACGTTGGATGTTCGATGTTCGACGTTCGTAGCTTATGCGGGGGTAACACACCATGATGGGATTAGAGGAACTGAGAAAAAGCCGGCCGCTTATAGATTCTATCGACTGGGAAATGACCCCTGAGGAAGCAGTTAGACTCTATCTTGAATGGGGTAACAACTGGAGCCGTGGATATCGTATGGTCAGAACAAAGGATGATGAAACATATTATTTCGTTCTGAATACCTGGGAAGATACCCCGGCCATCTTTTTTGTCAGGCGGGATTATGAAGGTGCGGTGGAGCTTGCAAGAATTGAAATGCCGGATGATCTAACAAATCAACTGCAAGAGGAGAATGGTTTACACAAAGGTGTATATGCCGTTGAAGATGGGGTCAGAGACTGGCTCAAAGATGAGCTGGATGCGGATTAACCACTCAACCATAACAAATGGAGAAAGAAATGGAAAAAAAGGTGCTGGCAGCAATGAAAAAGGCGGGGAAACCGCTAAGACCGGGAGAAGTTGCAGAGATGATCGGTGAAGAGAGCAAGGATGTATCCAAGGTTATCAGTAAACTGAAAAAAAGCGGAGAGGTAATGTCGCCCAAGAGGTGCTATTACTCCCTTAAGTGATGGAGGTTTCAATGAAAAAAGTAGCTCTGTTTGCCTTTAACGGCGAACTTATGTGTTTTGTACATGTGCTGTTGAATGCCCTTGAAATGAAAGATAAGGGGTACGAAGTCAAGATCGTAATAGAAGGATCGGCCACCAAGCTGGTTCCGGAACTGGCCAAAGAGGGAACCCCCATGTCTCCGCTTTACAAAAAGGCAAAAGACCTTGGTCTGATTGATGGCGTCTGTAAGGCATGTTCCAACAAGATGGGTGTACTTGAGGAAATAAAGACAGAGGGCCTGAGGCTGTTGGATGAAATGACCGGCCACCCCAGCATGGTCCGATATCGAGAGGAAGGTTTTGATATAATCACATTTTAGTTTCATACTCTACTTAAGGAGAAGATCGTTATGTACTTTAAACAGATTGTTGTGGAAGGGATGGGTTGTCTGTCATATGTCGTAGGATGCCCCCAGGCAAAGGTCGCCTGTGTCGTGGACCCTAAAAGGGATGTGCAGGATTATATCGATATTGCCAGGGAACAGGGAATGAAGATCACGCATATTTTTGAGACACATCTCCATGCTGACCATGTGAGCGGCAATATGGAACTGCGGTCCAGAACAGGGGCCGACATTTATCTGTTCGATGGCTCCCCGGCCCAGTTTGATTTCAAACCGGTCAAGGACGGAGACAACTTCGAGTTCGGAAAAGTCAAAATGGAGATTCTCAAAACTCCCGGCCACACGCCACATTCCCTATCCATTCTAATCTCAGACACGGCGAGAAGCGATGAGCCGTGGATGGTCCTCACCGGTGACTGTCTTTTTATAGGTGATGTCGGCCGGCCTGATCTTGCGGGCGCTGAGATGCTGGAAGAACAGGTCAATAATCTCTATGACTCACTTCATAACAAAATAGAGAAACTCAATGATAGTATCGAGGTATTTCCCTCCCATGGAGAGGGTTCACTCTGCGGAAAGGGGATGAGTCCAAAGTCCAGCTCGACTATCGGATATGAGATACGGAGCAATCGCGTTCTCAGCCTATCAAGAAAGGAATTCCAGGAAGAGTTTACGCATGGTTTTCCGGAAAGGCCAAAGAGCTTTTCCCATATTAT
>JAOZQV010000265.1 GCA_029932035.1 Deltaproteobacteria bacterium
AAAATCTTTGTTTGGTTTATCCGGCCCGGGTTAGGGGTGGTGGTTGATTTGCTCTCAAGGGGCCTTGAAAATGCCCTTGCCTTTTTGTTTTTTCAATCGACAATAGTCAATATTCAATCCTACAGGGGTACAGCTTGGATGAGACAGCCACTTTGGGACATCTTGAGGCACTGACCCATAACCTCGGGATTGAGATCCGTTACGAGTCCATGGAGGGTGACAATCCTCTTTCCTCGGGGGGAATGTGTCGAATAAGGGATAAACAGGTCATCATTATTAATCAGAAGGCTGCCACTGCGGATAAAGTGAGAACGTTAGTCAAGGCCCTCAGATGTTTTGACCTGACCCAGATTTATCTCAAGCCAGTCCTCCGCGATCTCTTAGAGGATGAAGTAGCGCCTGAACGAAATAATTTTCCTATTTCGTAATCATAATCGTAATCTTACTCAAAACGATTATGATTAAGATTACGATTAGGAGTATGAATCCAAAAACAGTAGCGAAGCGACGAAACACCTTCGTAAAAAGTCTGAAATAACCCGTTTAGTCATTCCCGCGCACGCGGGAATCCGGGGAAACCAATCCCGCCGCGGGAGACTCCCGCTTTCGAGAGGGAGTGACGGTCTTGGAGACTTTTTGGGAGGCCATCAATATTCAATCACCAATATTCAATTGTCAATCCTTTCAGCCCCCCATATCATTTTCAGGCTTGAATTCTAAATCCGGGAGAGGAAGCCCCCTCCCCTCAAAGTCGTCAACAGCATCTGAGATACTCTTAAACAACCGTTTCGGGGAGAGAAACAGGCGCTTGACAAAACCGATAGTACTGTTGCCCAAGCTTTTTAAAGGGATGTATCGTACATCAGGGTTAGATAACGGTCCCTCTACCTTAAAATAATCTGCATAGAGCGCCTCGTTGTCTCCGGTTAACAGATATCCGACTATCGGAACCTTGCTGATCAAAGAATCTACAGTTCCCAGGGGCTGTATCCCCAATTCTGCGTTTATCTTCTTCGTGCAAAGGTTGGCCTCCCCCCTTACTACCGCGTTAAATACCGGGCTCTGCATGGAGATATCCTCTGTCTTTGCGACGCCTTCCTCCAAGTCAATATTCCCGCCAATAGACTCAAAATAGAGCCCTCCCTCTGAAAGGCCCGGCGGCCTTTTAACAAAGATCCCCCGCAGGCTCAAAAAGTCCATTACCTTAATAAAAACGTGGGATTTTTTCAAAACCCCTTCCTCGATCATAACATTAACGCTCCCGGTGAGGCTTGATATCAACTCTTCCTTATTCCTCCCTTTAGCGAAAAGCAGGGCCTCCATTGTCAACATACCCTCCGCACGCGACTTGATAAATTCAAGAGATTGAGGAAGTTCTTTCAAGGGCTGTTTGGTTAAATCGATATAGCTGGAGAAAAGCATCTCACGGCTTTTTCCTCTCTTCACGTGTCCGCTTAAGAGGAATTTCCCATGTTCCGTTTTCACACTGGATCTGCTGATATAAAGATCGCCCGATCGCAAGGCACACTCTACCCTTAGCGGACCATATCTGAACCCTTCCCACTGACCATTCGGGGCAGTTATGTCTAAATGTATATCTGATTTCTTCATAAATCGACTTGCGCCTTCCCGCCATCCGGCCTGGGTTCGATCCTCGTTCGAACCTGAAAAAGCGGGGGAATCAGTCCCGCTAACAGCGGGACTGAAATTATTGAAAAACTCAGGAGAGATAAGATCGGAGATGTCTAAATAATCTGATTTGATAGCAAGAGTCCCTCTCATCCCATCCCATCCCCTAAGCTCGCCCTTGGCATGGAAAGGGCTTTTTCCCAATTTAAGGTTAAGGAAGTCTATAAATAGATCTTTCCCTTGGAATTTCAACCCGAAGTTGCAATCTTCAACCGGATGATGAAAAGCGCTTGCAGAAAAAAAGAGGTCGCGTGCCCTTGCCTTTCCTGTTACCTCTGTCATCATCGGATTTGATTGTGAGGCCTTTACCGTGGTATCAAATTCGAGAGCCCCCCTCCCCCTGAGATTTCCCCTCTTAAAACGAACGCCGAGATCCTCTAATAGAATCTTCTTACTTGACACCTTGAAATCGAAGAGATCTTTACCTCGCAGGTCGTAAGAACCGGCCAATTCAAAGGATGATTCACCTAGATTACATTTCAAATTCGTGAGATAGAATTTCTCTCCCGGTTGGAGTCTCCCGTTGAAAAAGACCATCCCCTTTTCCCCGAAAGGATCTATAGTCATTGATTCTGTTTCGAGGGAGGTCTTCTTCAAGTC
Organism: Deltaproteobacteria bacterium; assembly: GCA_029932035.1. GTDB lineage: Bacteria > Desulfobacterota > DSM-4660 > Desulfatiglandales > Desulfatiglandaceae > Desulfacyla. The sequence goes on from JAOZQV010000265.1 coordinate 2,290, forward strand.
AAAGGTTCCGCGAAAGGCCCACTCACTCCCCTTATTAGACAGGGAGATCAAAGAGGGTACTTGATTTTTAAACCTTATGGATGAATTGAGATCAGGAAAAAAATGCCCCATTAGTTCATCCATTTCCGCCTTAAGAAGAATGTGGGCTGCGCCTGTTTTCCAGGAGGCCCCGATCACACCGGAACTCAAGACCTTTGACTTGCCCCACTTACCCTCTGCAATAAACAGTTTCCGCTCTTCTTCATCAATTGTTAGCCTACCCTCTTCCAATATTACGGGAAAAACCAAGTCCTTATTTCTTACGGCGCAATTTCTGAATTTGAACCGCCCTTTCAGGATCTTGGCATAGTTCCATTTGGCCTCATGCCCTATTTCGACGCTGGCATCCATCTTTCCGGTAACAGACTCAAATCCTTGAAGCTGTTGCCGCACCTCATCAGGAACAAGACTTAAATCCCTTTGCAGTACGAGATCTGCAAGATCGAAGGACCCGTCCACGGTGACACGAATTGTCGGGACATCAACATAAAGACTGCTGAGATAGAGTGTGCCGTCGCTTATTTCGGAATCCCTGAAATGCGCCTCAACATTTGAAACACGGATGTCCCCTTTCTCAATTTTTAGATTCCCCGAGATCCCGTCCACGGGCACGCCGCTGTCATTCTTAAAAGCTGTAAGTCCGTTGCAGGTGAGTTGCAATATCAGGGAATCTGCGTTTTCTGCTCTATCCAGATTTTCAATCTGGTTAAATGACCCTTTGAGAGAAAAGTGATCAACACGAACATCACCCCCGGAAAATATGGAAAAAATACGGGGCTCAACCCATTGGGGGAGAAGCGAGAAGGGGAAGAGCTTCTTAAAAGTCTTAAACAACATAGCCGGGCTCTTGACATTGATCTCTAAATGAGGATTTGACTTGTTTTTAAGATCGAGTGTTGACTTGACGTTCAGGGTGAAATCAGCGCCCTTCATCTCTAAGGAAGGGATATACAACTTCGATTCAGAGTAGAAGGTATGAAAAGGAAAGTCGAGTTTATCAAAGGCAAAGGACTTCTTGTCGCCTTTATCAATAATCATGAACTCAAGATCTTTGACAGTGATATTTCCCTTTGCCCAGAAAGTTCCGTCAAGTGCCCCACCTACCGTAATTTCTATTCCGGCTATCCCTTGTTTAACGGGCAAGGACTCAGGCCAACTGATGTGTGGAAGGGGAATCTCGCTCGCCCTTAGTCTCCATTCCGCTGAGGCCTCTCCCTTTTCATCTTGAGTGATTGTTCCTTTGGCCGAGAACGGAATTTCTTCCTCCCTGTAATCGATCTTTCCATCTAATGTAATATCAAGCGTAAGGGGGTCGGTGCTCTTCCGGGCTAAATGAAGAAAAAGGCCCGTCAGCTTCAATGGTATCTCCTTTACAGATATCTGCGCTCTTTTTAAGGTGACAGAAGGAATCCCCGCCAATGCCTTGATGGGCATTCTGTCAAAAAAACCACCCTCATAAGATTTTGAAAAGTCCCAGCCATCTTTCATGTCAAATTCAATCTTAGGCTCGATAAGGGTAAGTCCAGCAGGAAGGATGTTCCCCCTTATCAATTCCCGTAGATCAAGTCTAAACATGATCTCTGCGGCGGCTATTTTATCATAACCCCCAGGTAATTTGACCTCAAAATCCCGGGCGTGGATCCCTATCCCTTCCCAAACACTAAAATTTATTGGGCCCGAATCGATTTCATATCCAACAACCTTTGATACCTGCCCGAGCAGGTAGTGCTGAACCGACGGCCTCTGTATGAGGGAATCAAGGAGTAAAAGAGATCCTATGAAAAGAAGGAAAATGAGAAACAGTGGAACAAGAATGGATCTTAGCCTTTTGGGTAACATCTCTTAAAATAATCTCTGAGGATTTCTTGATGATCAAAGGCCATGGGGTTAGGCAGGGAGCGACGGTCAAAAATGCCGACATCTATGGCATCGTCAGCGGCCTTTGGCATTCCTGTTGCCCGGCCAACGAAGACCACAGAAATGGTATGGTGTCTTGGATCCCTTGATGGGTCTGAATAGGCCCCCAACTGATATAGGAGTTCCACCCTTAGCGAGGTTTCTTCTTCTGCCTCTCGCTTCGCTGCAGATTCAAGGCTTTCCCCGTAATCTACAAAACCGCCCGGAAGCGCCCACCCAAAGGGCGGATTTTTTCTCTTTATAAGGACTATGCCGGGTTTCTGTTTACCCGTTTCTATAATAATATCAACAGTGGGAAAGGGATTCCGGTATTTCTCTACCACCTTCCCGCAGTTGGGGCACAGGAGTTTATCCTTCATTTCATATGCTACTTTCTGGTTAAGGTATGAACGAAAACTTTGTCAGTTGGAGGATATAGTACGATTTGAACCAAAAAGGAAGAAAAATTGATAAAGCGTCATCCCTTACACATCCTGAGCGATCTCTTTCAGGTCTCCAAAATAGATGCAATGGGCGAGGCAGACATTATCGGCGCAGGCAGGGATGAGTCCCTGATCAACCCGGTGATGACAGAGGTTGCACTTCTGGGCAATGCCCTTATCCTCATCAAGAGCAATGGCATCGTAGGGACATGCCTCTATGCAAGCCTCGCATCCAGAGCATTTTTTGTAGTCCATGACCACAATCCCATCTTCTCTCTTTTGAATGGCTTCCTCGGGGCAGGCATCTACGCAGGGGGGATCATCACAGTGCCGGCAGACATTAACCCTGAACGCGAAATCCAATTTCCCATCAATCATCCGAGGGCCCTCTTCCAATACAGAAATGAGCCTGATGCCATCCGCTGCCCTGTTTTCCTGTTTGCAGGCAACCTCACAGGTCTTACACCCCCAGCACGATTCATGGTCAATGATCAGGGTATACTGTTTCATAATTCTCCTAAATGTCTTGATAAAGCGGGAAAAAGATAACCGTCCAGGTAAGCGAAGACTTGGACATTGAACTCTAACAAAGATGAACGTCCAACATCGAACATCCAACGTCCAACATCGAATGAAAAGCAAACATCCAGGTAAGCGAAGACTCCGACATTGAATCCCGCCGCCAGCGGGACCAAGGCGTGAAAAAAGCAAACATCAACTTTAGGCATTTCAGATAACTTTAGGCACTTCAAACTCCAAACTTTAGGCACTTTCCGGCTTATCCGGGTCGGGATATATCTTACACAGGAGTGTTCGTACGTGGG
>JAOZQV010000266.1 GCA_029932035.1 Deltaproteobacteria bacterium
TTCCTCACTGCCGCAGGAAGGGCAGGGGCCCTTATCTTCCCCGGTGCTCCGAAAGCACAGGGATTCAAAGGTGGTCCCACACTTTTTGCATTTGAATTCATAAATAGGCATTTGTTCTCCTTAAATTAATTGTTTTGGGGACGCAGATTTCCTCAGGTAAGTACAGATAACCAAAAATAAAGAATCAGAGATAATCTGCGTTAATCAGCGTCCAAATTTGTTTGCTTAATATATTATAGAGCCAAAAGAAGGGATGAGGTTCCAGAATTTGTTAAAGGAATCTGTATCCCTAACCTTGATAAGATAGATCATTTGAGAAAATTTGCAATGGCCTTTTTTGTCTCCTGAGCGATTTTCAGCTCTTCATTTGTCGGAATTACCAGAATCTTGACTTGACTGTCCGGAGAGCTGATTTCGCTGATTCCGCTTCCGGTCAACTTATTCCGCTCCAAATCAATCTCTATACCGAGTCTGTCCAGACCGCGGGAGCAGAGCTCGCGGATGTATGGTGAATTCTCTCCTATCCCTGCCGTAAAAACCACCGCATCCAAGATCTCTAAGGCCGCAAAATACGCGCCGATATATTTCTTTATCCTGTAGGCGTAGAGATCCAGGGCAATCTTTGCACGGTCGTCACCCGCGTCCATTTTTTCAATAACTTCCCGCATATCATTGGTTCCGCAAATCCCCTTCAGTCCGCTCTCTTTATTCAAGAGAGCGTCAGTCTCTCTTGGCGTCATTCCCAGGTGATCTGCTAAGAAAAAAGGGAGCGCTGGGTCCACATCCCCTGAACGGGTTCCCATCACCAGGCCCGCAAGGGGTGTCATGCCCATGGTTGTATCCACGCATTTTCCATTCTTAATGGCAGCCATACTGGCCCCGTTTCCAAGGTGGATCGTTATTAGGTTCAATTCCCCTAAGGGGCTGCATAGGTACTCTGCCGCCCTTGCAGCTACATAGGCATGAGAGGTGCCGTGAAAACCGTATCGTCGAACTCTCTCTTTTTCATATAACTCAAATGGGATTGCATAAAGAAAGGCCCTCTTGGGGATCGTCTGGTGAAAGGCCGTATCAAATACAGCGACCTGCAGGGCATTGGGAAAGACCGATCTGGCGACCTCAATTCCCACCAAATTGGGAGGATTGTGCAGAGGGGCTAAGGGAATGTTTTTCTTAATGGCGGCTATCACCTCTTCATCAATAATTGTAGTGGAGTGAAAGGCCTCTCCACCATGGACCACACGGTGGCCAACAGCCACGATCTCGTTTTTGTCTCGAACTGCTCCATATTCCGTATCAACCAGCAAGGCAACGATACGACTCATTCCCTCATGATGGTCAGCGATTACAACAGCTTCCCTTCTTTCTGTTGATTCACCATTTGACAGAATTCTCTTGTGAATGATAAGGCTTTCCTCTTCACCGATCTTTTCAGCCATTCCTGAAGCCATAACCTTAGGGCCGGCCATGTCAAATAATTCGTATTTGATGGACGAACTCCCCGTGTTTATGACTAATATTTTCATAACAGGCCTTTCGGCTACTCTTTCTCTGATTGCGCTTGAATTGCGGTAATTGCAACAGTGTTAACAATGTCTGCTATTGTGCATCCGCGACTCAGGTCATTTACGGGATGTTTGAGCCCCTGAAGCACAGGACCGATGGCCACTGCCCCGGCAGACCTCTGGACTGCCTTGTAGGTGTTGTTTCCGGTATTGAGATCAGGAAAGATAAGCACTGTGGCCTTACCCGCAATGTCGCTCTCAGGCAACTTTGTCCTCGCTACCGCTGGGTCAACCGCCGCATCATACTGGATAGGCCCCTCGATTTTTAAGCCCGGAAAGGATTCCTGCGCCATTTCCCTTGCAATCCTCGTTGCTTCACGAACTTTGTCCACATCCGCGCCCTTTCCCGACTCCCCTGTGGAATAGGACAACATGGCTACAACAGGGTTAATGCCAAAGGTTATGGCAGTGTGTGCCGAGCTAAGGGCGATTTCTGCTAATTGGTTCGCATTGGGATCAGGATTCACCGCACAATCCCCGTACACGAGCACCCTGTCCTTCAGGCACATGAGAAATACGCTCGAAACAATAGAAAAGCCCGGCCGTGTCTTGATGATTTCAAGGGCAGGACGGATCGTAGACGCGGTGCTGTGAACAGACCCTGAGACCATTCCATCGGCGTCTCCTTTATAAACCATCATGGTCGCAAAATAGGTTTCTTCACTCATGACATCAGACGCGTTTTGTTCTGTGATCCCCTTGCTCTTCCTCAAATCATAATAGGTTCGTGCATACTCATCAAAAAACTCGGATTTCAGAGGTTCAATAACGTTCGCGGTTTTTATCTGCAGCCCTAATTGGGCGATCTTTTCATGGATCAGTTCTTCATTGCCAAGGAGGGTGATATCCACCGCCTCCCGACGAAGTAATGTCTCTGTGGCATTTAGGATTCTCTCTTCCTCACCCTCGGGCAATACGATGTGTTGTTTGTTTGCTCTGGCCTTTTGCACTAACTCATATTCGAACATTTTTGGTGTAATAATGGTGGTGCTGGCTGTAATAACCTCTTCCCCCAGTTGGTTTTCATCAATATGTTTTTCAAAAATAGCGAGGGCCCGTGTTATCTTTCGGCAGTCATCCGGCGAGATCGCAGCATGAATCCTGTTGACATTGCTCGCTGTAGGGAAGGTATCTTCTTTAACGCTAAGAATGGGGACCATCGTGGGGAAGCCTTTGATCAATTCCCATATGGGCTTTTTCGGTTTCAAGCCTCCCGTCAATACAATGCCCGAAATGTTCTTGATGGAGGTTGAAGAGACGGCAGCGAGACAGGCTACGATCACGTCTACCCTGTCTCCAGGGGTAATAATCAACGAACCATATTCTATTCTCGTAAGGAAATGCTGTAGATGCATGGCAGCAATCGTGAAGTTGTACACGTGCCTGTTTAACTGTTTTTCCCCATATAGTACCTCTGCGTCTAAGATCTCAGCAATTTCACCCACCGTGGGTCTCGCAAGAGACTCATCATTAGGGATGGCATAGACTAACTGTTTATCGGTCAGGGCCCTCTTTTTCAGCAGCGTTATAATGGTTTGTTGATCTTTTGGATCTGTTCGGTTAACGATGGTGGCAATGACGTGGCAACCCTTTTCAATCAGGGACTCGTGAGAAAGCTCGACGGACTGGACTATCGCATCCGCTGTCTTCTGGTATGCGTTGGCAACTAATAGAACCGGGCAGGAGAGATTCTTGCTGATCTCCGCGTTGATATCCAGCTCAAAAGCAACCGTGGAACTCTCGAAATCGGTGCCTTCGCACAAAATGAAATCGTGGTTTTCTTTCAGCTTGTTATACTTCTTGATTATTCCCTCAATCAGTTCCGGTTCTCTGTTATGTGAAACCAGATCGCGCGCGTCATTTATGGTAAAACCGTACATTTGATGGAATGGGATTTGGAGGTTAAAGTGGGAGGAAATCAGCTTAATTGCATCATGGCGATCGTCGATGGCCGTAATAAGTGGACGGAAAAAGGCGACACTACAAATCTTCCTTAGCAGCATCTCCATTATCCCAAGGCTGATGGCTGATTTTCCGCTCCTTGCTTCAGTTGAGGTGACGTAAAGATTGTTTGCCATGGTATACCCCTGTTGAGGTCTGAATATAAGGAGAGAGGTTAACGGCTTGAAAGAAAAATGTAAAGGGTATAATATCCGTTCACGGAGCGTTGAAACTAGAAATTAGCTACCAACTTATAAATGCCTACCATATGTTATAGGAGAAAATAATTTGTTAAATAGAAGCGGACAGGAAGCTCTCCAGTGCGGTCAGGCCGGTCTTAATACGCCATTTGAAATGTTTTTTCAGCAGGCTTTAACCCCTTTTGAGGAGTTTATCCGCGATGAGTCCGCAGGCGGGATTCTTCTCATGCTCTGCGCCATGGCAGCCCTGATTATTGCCAACACTTCTCTTTTTGAGACATACGACAAAATACTCCACACACAGATAGGCATCGGTTTCGGCGAGTATGCCATAACTGAATCGATCCATCACTGGGTCAACGACGGGCTCATGGCGTTTTTCTTCCTTATCATCGGTCTTGAAATCAAGCGTGAGATCCTGGTCGGTGAACTTGCTGACCTTCGCCAGGCGGCGCTCCCAATTGCGGCGGCTATTGGCGGTATGCTCGTTCCTGCGGTTATCTATGCTTTTATCAATTACGGTGGCGATGCGCAGAGAGGCTGGGCCATTCCAATGGCCACAGACATTGCCTTTGCGGTGGGTATCCTGGTTCTACTGGGAAAGCGCATTCCCGGGGCCCTGATGAGCTTTCTCCTGGCCCTTGCGATTGTAGATGACCTCGGGGCTATCATTATCATTGCCCTTTTCTATACTGACAACATCCACCTTGGCGCGCTGGGATTCGCCGCTGTCTGTTTTATCGCCCTTATGATCTTGAACCTCGGTAGCGTGCGGAAACCTCTCCCCTACTATTTTATAGGGATATTGCTATGGATCGGCATGCTCAAATCAGGGGTCCATGCCACCCTGGCAGGGGTGCTTACGGCCCTGACTATTCCGGCCATATCAAAATGTGATATGGGTATGTTCAGCGGCCGGATCCATGAGCTGATGATCAGATTTGACAAGGTCCACAAACCGGGAAAAAATATCCTGGAGAATGCTGAACAGCATGCTGTCTTGCAGGGGCTCCAAAACTATGTGCACAGGATGGAAACGCCCTTACAGAGGGTTGAGCACACCTTTCATCTTTGGGTATCCTTTCTGATTGTCCCGCTCTTTGCACTGGCAAACGCGGGTATTCCTATCGATTTTGGATCATTGGGAGAGGTATTGTTTCATCCGCTTTCCATGGGGGTAACAGCAGGGTTGGTTCTTGGGAAATTTGGTGGAATCTTCCTGTTCTCATGGCTCGTGGTAAGATCCGGGATAAGCCGTCTTCCGGAATCGGTTTCCATGTCTCAAATAGCCGGTGTCGCCCTCCTTGCCGGGATCGGGTTCACCATGTCCATTTTTGTTGCCGGTCTTGCTTTTGAAGGGCAGATTGACTATCTCGTCAAAGCAAAAATAGCCATCATACTCGCTTCAGTCATTGCGGGGATAGTCGGTTTTTTATGGCTCTATGTTGCCGGGAGGAAGGTGGTGGTTTAAGGAAGCAAACAAACCCGCCTATCGGAGTAAAGTATGTGTAGATCTCGCTAACGGGGCCACTTCGGAGCTACTCAATTTTCTCAGATAACCTCTTTATCCCGGCAGCTTAGCTCCACGTTAGCGGCCGCAAAGAAATATTTTTGGCCTCTTATTTCGCTTGACTTCCTTTTGTCTGTTGTATATATTGTTAATATAATATATCATACGAAGAGGTGGCATATGACAACACAAATGATTGTCCGCATTGATCTAACCCTCAAAAACAAGGTTAGCAATTTTGCCAAAGCTGAAGGGAAAAATGTAAGTGA
>JAOZQV010000267.1:0-1834 GCA_029932035.1 Deltaproteobacteria bacterium
CCTCGGCTGATGGTTGATTTTTCCAGCTGCTATTTAGAGTCGGTGTGGATGGCGTAAACCAATAAAAGTGCCTAAAGTTTGAAGTGCCTAAAATGCCTAAAGTTAAAGGAGTTGTTTGACATTTCAAAATAGTAAACAGGTCCAGAACAAGGTATTTGTCGACAACCTCCTTGCGTAATTCGAGGCAGACAAACCGGTCGGAGTTTTTGACTACATATTACCCGACTCCCTTGATCTGATTTTTCGCGCAGGCCTTGTGAAAACCAGTCTTTTTTAAAACTTTTTTAAAATGACACGAAGTTCCTTAACTTTAGTCACTTCAAACTTTAGGCACTTTAGGCACTTACATTACCGGGCCGATCTGCCAGGGCAGGAACTCATTATCCCCAAAACCGAAAACCTCGCTCTTGGTTTTTTTGCCGGATGTTGTTTCTAAGATAAGACGGAATATTTCTTTCCCCATTTCCTCTATGGTTGCCTTGCCGTCAACTATGCTGCCACAGTTGATATCCATGTCGTCAATCAGGGATCTGTACATTTCCGTATTGGAAGCTAACTTGATGGTTGGGACCGGCTTGTAGCCACAGACAGAACCACGACCGGTGGTAAAACAGATCATGTTTGCGCCTCCGGCCACCATTCCCGTGACAGAGGCGGCGTCGTAGCCGGGAGTGTCCATGAAGACCAGTCCTTTGACTGAGACCTGTTCCGCATATTCGTAAACCTCCATTAGGTTCGTTGTGCCCCCCTTTGCCGATGCGCCTAAGGATTTCTCAAGGATGGTGGTAAGTCCCCCTGCCTTGTTGCCCGGTGTGGGATTATTATTTATTTCTCCACTTAGCCGGCTGGTGTAGCTCTCCCACCATCGGATCCGGTCTATCAGCTTTTCGCCCACTTCACGACTTACGGCCTTTCTCGTGAGCAGATGTTCGGCCCCGTAGATCTCGGGGGTTTCACTCAAGATGGCAGTGCCGCCATGTGAAACGAGGAGATCCACCGCGGCCCCAAGGGCAGGGTTGGCTGAGATGCCCGAGAAGGCGTCAGAGCCCCCGCACTCCAGACCGAGTGTGATATGATTTGCCTTAACAGAAACCCGCTTTACCCTGTCGGCTTTTGCCAGCATCTTATTTATTGCGGCTATGCCACGGCGTACGGTTTCTCCTGTTCCCCCGGATTTCTGAATGTTCAAGACCTGAAACATTGAACCCTGTTTCAGATCCATATTCTCAATTAGAGAGGATGTCTGGTTTACTTCACACCCCAGACCCAAGAGAAGGATAGCCGCAAAGTTGGGGTTCCGGGCATAGCCTGCCAAGGCGCGCTGGAGTAGAGCTAATCCCTCGCCTTCGGGGATCATGCCGCATCCGGTCCCATGTGTCAGGGAGAGCACCCCGTCCACATTGGGAAATCCGGCTATTATTTCCCGGGTGAAGGAGTCTGTTATAAAACGGGCCACGCTTGCAGAGCAATTGACGGTAGATAATACCCCGATGTAGTTACGCGTCCCCACTCCTCCATTATTTCGTACAATCCCTTGAAAAGAGGCGCGTGCCTCGTCTGGCACCATCCGAACGGGCCGGGCGTCCACGCCTATGGCGTGATCTCTCGAGAAATTGCCCATCTTTAGGTTGTGAGTGTGTACATGGTCTCCCGGTTCTATGGCTGTGGAGGCAAACCCGATAATCTGTCCGTATTTCCTGACCGGCTCTTCCGCATTTATCGTTTTGAAGGCCACCTTGTGGCCCGCAGGAACCGAACCCCCGCGAAGCACGACTCCGTTGCCGATCACGTCCCCCGGGACAAGATCCATCAACGCGACAGAGACATTATCCTC
>JAOZQV010000267.1:1934-5481 GCA_029932035.1 Deltaproteobacteria bacterium
TCATCAATCCAAAACGTATTCCTTTTCCTTGAGTTTGGCATGGGCCGCCGCTAATCTGGCAATAGGAACCCTGGGTGGAGAGCATGAGACATAGCTCATCTTGATATGGTGGCAGAACCTGATAGAATCAGGCTGTCCCCCCTGCTCGCCGCAAATCCCGACCTTCAGATCGGGCTTTGTCTTCCGGGCCCACTCCATTGTAATCCTCATCAGCCTTCCAACACCCTTGATATCTAAGACATCGAAGGGATTGTGCTCCAATATCCCCCGTTCTTCATAAAGTGGAAGGAATTTATTTTCAGCGTCTTCTCTTGAAAAAGAGAAGGTCGCCTGGGTAAGGTCATTTGTGCCGAAGGATATGAATTCGGCCAATTCGGCAATCCTACCCGCCCGCATGCAGGCCCTGACCACTTCCACCATGGTCCCGAACTTATAGGGGACCTCGATTTTGTACTTTTTCTCTACCTCTTTATGTATCTTTGTTACATACCGGTGGACCCATTGTAGCTCTTCTAAGGTACACACCTGGGGAATCATGATCTCGGGAGAAACCCGGCCACCCTCTTTGATATGTTCGGCCGCGGCTTCGAACACGGCCCTGATTTGCATGGAATATATTTCCGGATAGCTAATTCCGAGTCTGACCCCCCGATGACCTAACATTGGGTTGATCTCAGTCAAGGACTTCACCTTCTTGAGCATAACCTCTTTGGATTGTATCATTGGCCCAGCTAAATGCTTGTCCTTGAGTTCCTCTAAATGCTTTATGATCAGCTCGAGGTTAGCTTCATAACGCTCATTCAGTTCAGGATCAATTATCTTCAGGATGTCAGGAAGATCTGCCATGCCGTCTACCGTCTGTTTCAGCTCCTTAAGTTTGCTGATTTCATCCGAAAGCTCTTCAGCAGAGGGGAGGAATTCATGAATGGGGGGATCCAAGAGGCGGATGGTAACAGGATAACCGTCCATAACCCGGAAGATCTCTTTAAAATCTTCCTTCTGATAAGGGAGGAGCCGATCTAAGGCCGCCTCCCTCTCTTTGGTGCTCTCTGCTAAGATCATTTCCTGCACAATCGGCAACCTGTCAGTGTCATTAAACATCCTTTCTGTCCGGCATAACCCTACACCCATGGCGCCATATTTCTTGGCCTTTGCAACTGAGTCAGGGGTGTCCGCATTGGCCATGACCTGAAGTTCGCTGAGTTCATCCGCCCATTCCAACACGACTAAAAGGTCTTCGACAAATTCCGGTTCTATTGTGGCTACTTTGCCCTGGTAGACGTTGCCGGTGGTCCCGTCCACAGTAATTACGTCGCCTTCCCTGAGTGTGACTCCTGAGATAACAGCTTCCCTCTCAATATCGTTGATCACAATTGCCTCGCATCCGGAAACACAGGGCTTTCCCATGCTCCTTGCAACCACGGCGGCATGGGATGTCTTGCCGCCCCTGCTTGTGAGTATCCCCTGGGCGGCAAAGAATCCGTGAATATCCTCAGGTTTGGTTTCTTCTCTTACGAGTATTACCTTTTCGCCCAATTTTGCCTTGCTATCAGCCCTGTCCGCATCAAAGACCATCTTGCCGGATGCGGCCCCCGGGGATGCCGGCAGTCCCTTGGCCAGGACCTCAACCTTGGCATTCGGGTCAAGACGGGGATGGAGGAGCTGTTCCAACATGTCCGGCTGTATCCTCAGTATGGCCTCTTCCTCAGAAATAAGCCCCTCGTTCACCATATCAACAGAGGTCTTGATGAATGCCGATGCGTTCATTTTTGCATTTCTTGTCTGGAGGCAGTATAGTTTTTTATTTTCTATTGTGAACTCAAGATCCTGGACTTCACGGTAGTGGTTTTCCAGGGTGTGCCTCAGCTCTTCTAATTCCGGATAGATGTCGGGCATCTCTTTCCTGAGCTCGCGGATCGGCTTCGGGGTGCGGATGCCGGCTACCACATCTTCACCCTGGGCATTGATCATATACTCACCGAAGAAGCGGTTTTCTCCGGTGGCCGGATCTCTCGTAAATGCGACACCGGTGGCGCTGTCATCTCCCATGTTTCCAAAAACCATTGTGCAGATATTGACCGCTGTGCCATCGGCCATATCTTTGGTGATTTTGAATTCCTTTCTGTAATCAATGGCCCGCTTTCCCATCCACGACTTGAAGACCGATTCCACGGCTAATTCCAATTGTACATACGGGTCCTGTGGAAAGGGTTTGCCTGTCTTCTCCTTGATGAGGTCTAAGAATCCAGCGCACGCTGCTTTGAGAGCCTTGGCATCAAGATGGACATCATCTTCAACTTTATTTTGTTCTTTTATCTTATTGAATATACGGTTAAAATCATCATCATTAATGTCGAATGCAATGGACCCGAAAAGCTGGATCAGCCTGCGATAGAGGTCATACACAAAACGTTCATTCTTGGTAAGACGGATAAGCCCGGCAACCGTCTCATCGTTGAGGCCAAGGTTCAGGATGGTATCCATCATGCCGGGCATGGACATGGCCGCTCCTGACCTGACAGATACCAATAAAGGATTTTCAGGATTTCCCAACCCCTTCCCTGTTTCCTTCTCCAACGCCGCCATAGAGGTCTGTATCTCATTTTTCAACTGCTGGTTTAGCCCTTCCTCTTTCTGCTTTAGATAGGTCAGGCACGCCTCGGTTGTAATAACAAATCCTGGCGGGACAGGAAGCCCTATCTGTGTCATTTCGCAGAGGTTTGCGCCTTTTCCACCTAAGAGTTCTTTGTTTTTCCCATCTCCCTCTTTAAACGAACACACGTACGTCCCAGCTCCCATTATGCGCCTCCTTTTTTGTCTCTTTGTCTAATATATTCAAATAGATAAGCGAAACCAAACAAAACAACACCTAATCCGAGGACTCTTGACGCCGACATTTCTTGAAAAAAAAGGCGGGCAAGGATAAAGGCAAATACTCCGGAAAGGATAAGACGGATGACAATCATTCGAGTGTTTTTCATTGAATTACACCTGATACGCCCGTAAAGGCCTTTTTACCTGCTATATAGATTGAATGAAACAACTTCCGTATTTCTTAATCTTAATCATAATCTTAATCTTACTCAAAACGATTATGATTAAGAGTACGATTAAGAGTATGAATCTAAAATCGTGTCTGCATCACGCCAAGGCGTGATTTTCGTTCAAGCACTATGTAGTCAAAAACATATAGTAAAGCCAAGAGTTTACATGGTTTACTTAAGGTTTTTTAAAAGGAATAATCGCAGCCGGTTTGCCATGGGTATTCTTTGCGTGATTCTGGCCCGGAGATTGCTTAACTTCTCTGATCGTCACCTTCTTGACCTCTTCCAATCTCATCGCTTTTCCTCCCATGGTGAATACCTCGCCGTCAATATATTGATCTCTAAGTATCCATGTGACGGTCTGGGTGGGTATTGTGAGCAGCAGCAGGGTGACGTGATACCAGTCTTTTTTAGTGTCGGGCTCGATATGTTCTATGCGTGCAAAAATGGTGGGCTGTTCCTGGTGATAAATCAGGATAACATCTCCTTCTATAGCCATCGTA
>JAOZQV010000268.1 GCA_029932035.1 Deltaproteobacteria bacterium
ATAATGTATTGGACAACTAACGCCAGAGGGGTCATATGCCGAAACTCCCAAAACCCGCGTTGAAGGTTTATGATTTGCTCATCAGTTTTTGTTTTTCTGGACCCTCAATGTCTGAGAGGCATATTAAAGTTATATAGGGAACTTTGTCAAGTAAAAAATGGGTCTTTTTTCATTTTTCTAAAACCGATGACCCAAATCCTAAAATACTGAAGTTATCTTGTGCCAATCCATGAATTTAAATTTAGGCACTGCGAAGTTTCCAGAACAAAACGAATTCCTTTAAAAAATAAAAGAAATTAGGGTGTTGGGAGGAGACATAGGCGTAATACACCGAATAAACAACACCGCAAATTGGCGCTGAGGTTGCGAAAAAAACCATTTGTGGATGGAAATTATTAAGATAAAAATGTAGTCTTTTTTGATATTCGTGTTGGATTCACTTCTATAGAGAGCTCTCTAAATGGCGTATGTATGGAGTGAAAGGACAGCCTTGACATGCCGGAATAGGGAATGTTATATATATAAATGTTGATTTTACATTAAAAATCGTGCAAACCACTATGAATATTCAAACAAAAATATACCGCCAGGCATCCGACCCCGCCTACCTGCAGCTCGTCAACATTTTAAAGAGCAATATTGGGCAGGGAGTCTATCTTCCAGGCGATCGTTTGCCGTCTGAGTCGAAGCTGTGCAAACAATATGGGGTGAGCCCCATGACAGTTAGACGTTCCATCAATGCTTTGTTGGACCAGGGCATCGTGAGCACCGTTCAGGGGAGCGGCACCTATGTAAAGGCACCGGATTTGGGCGGGGTTACATTTAATCTGGATCAGTTTCATGAGCTGTTCAGAGATAAGGAGCGGACCCGGGTAAAGATTCTTGAAGTATTGATCAACCGGGCGGATGATGCAACGGCAAAACGGTTGAAAATCAGGGTGGGGGAAAGAACGATTCTCATCCGGCGTGTATTGGTCCGGGACGGCGATCCCACCCTCTATCACAGGGAACACCTGATATATGATCCTCACCTTCCCAGTGTGGAGGCTGAGTTGGAGGTCACCTCTCTTCACGGTCTGTTCGTGGGAACAGGGGAGTCTAAATTCAAAAGGGGCGACCTGGAGATCAAGGCGGCGGTTCTCTCAAAGGAGGAGGCAGATATCCTCAACACCATGCCCATGCAGCCCGCTTTTCGTCTGGAGCACGTCTTTTATGATTTCAATGACAACCCCGTCAGTTGGGGCCGGTTCATATGTCGCGGAGATCGTCTCACATTTACAGCGTCGGTGGGCCTCAGCGGACTAAAATAGATATCGAGATCGGAAGGATGGCAAGTATGCTCGACATAGATATTCATTGGGAACTCGGCACCCTGTTGGCGGAATTAGAGGAGGAGGCTGTCCTGGATCTGGTTCGTGAAAGCCTGGCCAACGGTGTTGAACCGTTAACGATCATTGAACTTTGTCATAAGGGAATGATAGAGGTGGGCGAGCGTTACGAGAAGGGACAATACTTCATATCCGGGTTGATCATGGCCGGTGAGATTATGATTCAGGTAGGACAGTTGGTTTTTCCCTTTCTCGAAAGCGAGGTAGTCACCGGCGATGCTGGAAGCATTGTTCTGGGAACGGTTGAAGGAGACATCCATTTCGTCGGCAAGGACATTTTTAAGGTTTTAGTCCAAGGCTATGGGTTCACTGTTCACGATTTGGGCGTTGATGTTCCGGCGAGCAAGTTCCTTGCTTCAATCCACGAGTTTAAACCCGATATTCTGGGGATTTCCTGCTTAATCAGTTCAGCCTATGAAGACATGGCGGAGACCATCGGCCTTTTGAAAAAATATGTTCCAAAAGATCTTTCGCCTCGCGCCTACATCATCGGAGGACGGGTCGATGAGCTTGTGCGTAGGGAAGTGGAAGCGGATTTCTGGACAAAGGACGGCATGAAGGGGGTCCGTTTATGCCAGAAAATCATGGCTAAGGATTAGTAGCTTTAGGAAAGCCCTAAATGGGCTGTTGTGATCAGAGTAATAAGTTTAAACCCTTTGCGTCTGCGGCTTTGCGTGAGACCTTTTCTGTTCCGGTTTATCCGGGTTAGATCGAAATTAAGTGATAGATTGCCGGGATACTTTCAAGGAATCGACCGGAATAGAGGCCGCAGGATGATGAAAGAATAAATCCGCCGTTTTGGGCAAGAGAATGCAATAGCCCTCCCAGGTTTTCAAGATCGGATGGGGAAAGTTCCTCTTTCTCTAATATTTCTCCCTCGATCCCCGCCATCAAAACCAGTTGAGATCCATACCGGGCCTTCAGCGACACAAGATCGTTCGTTCGATCCTGAACCGCCGCCAGGCCGTCAAACCCGTGGGAGAGGAGTTGCGGTATGATTTTAGAAATCTTACCGCAGGAATGAAATAAGGCAAAGGCATGGGCCTCATGAATTTTTGAGACTACTCGATCGTAAAAAGGAGTAAAAAAACGCTTAATGTCCAGGGGATCAAAAAAAGTGCCCTGATCTCCCGCCAAATCATCAGCAATAACGACCCCATGAACCGGGTGTTCAAGACAACGATCAAGGAGAGTCTCAACATCCGCCCGCTCATCTTCATAGGCCTTTAAAACGTTTTCTCTTTCGCGGACCCACCCGGTCAAAACCCTCATCAATCCCCCTTTTTCCACAAGCCGCTGAAAAGGCCCATCGATGACGGCCATGACAAAAAGATCGGTCGCATCCAAGACCTCCTGAATGGCGGACACAGGGAAATACCGATACCCGAGCGCCTTATTCATATAGGGCTCCCGGGCCGTGGAAAGGCAGATCATATCCTGGCCCAGTCCCTTTATAAGTTTTAGACGGCCGTCGAGATTGTCATCAACACCTGCCCTTTCCAGGATATCCGCGCCTATCCACAGTTCCCCTTTTGGAAGATATTCCTTTTGAAGGCGCTGGAACGCGGCCTCAACTCTAAAACGGCGGGCTCTATCGAATCCGCTATCGCCCATTTAATGCTTCCTCTATTCTTTCATCCGAGATCCAAGGCCTCCATAAAAATCCTTTGAAAACCGGTATCACCTGCCAGCTCCACATATTGGATTTCTTGAGCTAAGCTTTGGGCCTTTTTTCGTTTTGTCTCAGACATAAGCACGGCCTTTGCACCCATCCCTGCGGCGTTTCCAATCTGACGAAAACGGTCCAATGGGATTTTAGGCAGCATGCCGATGCAGACGGCGCTCGATATATCAAGGTAACTTCCAAAGGCGCCCGCCACAATAATCTCATTAACGGCCTCAGCCAAGAGGCCGTTCTCTTTCAACAGGATGTCAATGCCCGCCCGGATTGCCCCCTTTGCTAATTGAAGTTCCCGCACATCCTTTTGGGTAATGACAACGGATGGAGCGCTGCCATCGATTTCATCGGCCAGGACGACTTCAAGTCCGTTTTGACCTTTTCTAACCAACGGATGATCGTCCATCATCCTGCCGCCTTTGTCGACAAGCCCTTGGGAAAGCAATTGAGCAAGCGCATCGAATATGCCTGAACCGCATATTCCAACCGGTCTGGCGTCCTGAATGACGTGGTATTGAATCTGGTTATCGGTTATGCGCACATGTTCAATGGCGCCTTTTGCGGCGCGCATGCCGCAGGAGATATGGGCACCCTCAAATGCCGGACCCGAAGCGCAGGAAACGCTGCTGATCATCCCCTCGGTTACCAGGGATATCTCCGTATTCGTGCCGATGTCTATGGCCAGCATGGGACCTGGATTTTCCTCTGCCAGGACGGCCAGTAACATGGCGAGATGATCTCCTCCCACAAAACCGGCGATATTGGGTAGAAGATGTACATTGGCGCCTTTGGCAATAGAAAGTCCCAACTGCCGACCCTTTAGATCCATGGACCGGCTTACTGCCGGAACATGGGGCGCCCGGGCCAATTGAGCCACCGGAAGTCGAAGCAATAGGTGGTGCATAGCCGTGTTGCCGGCGACGACCACTTCGTTGATCCCTTCGGTCTGTTTGACGCCGACGTCCTGGCAGAATTCTTGAAAAAGATTATTCAAGGCGTCCACAACCATTTTTTGAAGGGTTTGGGCGCCTTTGTCGGATCTCTGAGAGTAAACCATCCTGGCGATGACATCTTCGCCGTAAGAGATTTGAGGATTCATGATCCCTTTGGCCGAGAGGGTGTGCCCGGATGCAAGATCGACCAGGTAAGCGGCAATCTTGGTTGTGCCGAGATCAACTGCCACCCCCAGATTTCCACTGTCTAACGGCACCGTGGAAATGATCTCGGTGTCTCGAACAGCGACTGAGGCCTCCCAACCCGTTGATCTCAGGAAGGGGGATAAAGTTTGCAAAACCGATTCGTCCAATTTATTGCAAGAGACGCCGTGTTGCTCCTGAAGTGCATCCACGAGGCGTTGGTCGTCTCCGCGGAGGTCGGTTAGCGAGGGGGCATGCAGCGAGACAGGGTAGGTGCGAATGAAGGGGTCGTGAAAAACTGGTATGTCCAAGCCTTCCACCTGGAGTCGCTGGGGTGCGCTCAGTGATTCAGGGGGTATGTTTAGGACAAGATCACTTTTTGCATGTGTTTTGCATGCAAGTCGATACCCGCTAAAAAGTTCTTCCGAAGAGAGAAGTTTTCTTTCTTCCTGAAGAGGTTCCGATACGCTGCCTTTGAGGATTTGGACCTTGCATTTGCCGCAGGTGCCTGTTCCCCCACATAAACTCACCAGGTCAATTTCTTTTTGCCGTGCGCAGTCAAGCAAAGATTGGCCTGAAGGGAATCTGTCCCTCAGCCCTAAAGGCTGAAATTCGATCTGAAAGGATTTTTTATGATGCATAAAGCGGGTGCCTTTCCGAAAATTCATATGGAATCTGCCCATATTTACCAAGAAAACATTCAAAGATGAGTTTGATAACCCGACAGTTTTCTCACGTGGGAAGGCATTTTCATTGATTTCCGGTGTATTTCTTTGTAAACGATTTTAGGCAATATTGCTGAGCCGATGCTCTTCTTTCAACCGCGAGACGGAAAGATGTCTATTCCGATGAATTCGGCCACCTGTTCCGAACCATTCCGGCCATTTAGTCGGAGCGAAGCGACGCTGGTATTTTGTTATTTCTCAGAATCTGTTTTGTTAGTCAAGGGTGAATGCAACTTTCTCATAGACTCTCCTTCAAGTTAATCTTGTGAGCACTGTGAATAAGGCGATCTAAGATAGCGTCTACAATGGTGGGATCGCGGATATTGTCATGCCAATTTTATATGGGCAGTTGAGTGGCCACTATAGTTGAGGACAGTCCGTGTCTGTCCTCAATAACTTCCAAAATGTCTCGACGTTCTGGAGATGTCATGGGAGCAAGGCCGAGGTCATCGAGGATGAGAACTACGGGCGGGAATCAAGCATTAAAGAAGATCCGGTAATGAAACCCCCTGGTCTAAAAGGTGCTTGCGGAGGATCAAAT
>JAOZQV010000269.1 GCA_029932035.1 Deltaproteobacteria bacterium
GCAAAGGCGCAAAGACGCAAAGATAAAAAACTATGACTGAGAATAAAATTGCGAAGATCGTTTCGATGCGGCGTACCACATTTGCTGACGTATCTGAGATTGCCTGACAAGAGGTTGGCGCTTCTCATTAATTTTGGAGCTTCACTGATAAAAGATGGTATTTTTCAGGTTGCGAATAGACTGTAAGTTTTCTTTGCGTCTTTGCGCCTTTGCGTGAGAACCTTTTCTGCTCTCTCCGAGCAGTAGCTTTACGAACCGGACGCTGGTTTATCCGGGTCAGGGGTATGGAGAGGAAAGAACTCGAACTGAGGGGAAATTATTATGGGAGAGCCGGAAACGTTCCAGAAAAAACTATTTGATTTAACCGGGAAGAAAGCCGTCGTTACCGGTGCTGGCCGGGGTATCGGCAAGGGCGTTGCCTTAGGTCTGGCTAATGCCGGTGCAGATATCGGGCTGGTGTCCCGATCCGAATCCGAACTGAATGCAGCGGCGGAGCTGGTAAGAGCGTGCGGCCGACGGGCAGCGGTTGGGGCTTCAGACCTGACTGTGACCTCGGATATCGCGCCGTTAGTGAGCGGTCTGGCCAAGGATTTGGGTGGCATCGATATCCTGGTTAACAACGCGGGGGTTAACATCCCCCAGGACTCTGTAGACGTTACAGAAGTGGCATGGGACACCGTCATGGCCATCAACCTGAAGGCCGCGTTTTTTATGGCCCAGGCGGTGGGAAAAGTAATGATCGATCAGGGCCGCGGGGGCCGTATCATCAACATGACCTCCCAGACCGGTTCGTAAAATCGAGCTTTGGATTTCGCCTGAGCGCCTTTGGCCCATTCGAGATTATTGATCAAGCCGGGCTGGACACTTACCGCGCCATATTCGAGTACCTGTATGATAAATTAGGTCGGGAGCAGTTCAGACCCCCTCACATCCTGAGCGATTTAATTGAGCAGGGCCGGCTCGGCTTAAAAACTGAAAAAGGCTTTTACAAACACGAAGACGGCGCGGCCGAGCTCCTGAAACAAAAACGGGACAGCCGTTTATCTGCGAGGCTGAGCATCTTCAGAAACGAAAATCAAGGAGGAGACCATGCATAATTATCTCAAAGAAGCAAAACCGAGCCCTAAAGAAGATCTTTCCGAAGTGAGGGAGACAGTCAGGGAAATCTTAAAAAGCGTCAAAAACGAAGGTGTAGAAGCCGTCCGGAGATATTCAAAGACTTTTGACAACTGGGCGCCTGACAGCTTTAAAATCACCAGTGATGAAATGGCGGCTGCCAAGTCCAAACTGCCGACCACCATGGTCGAAGACATCGATTACTGCCAGGCCCAGATCAGGAATTTTGCGGAAGAGCAGATGAAGCGATTAGTTGATTTTGAGGTGGAAACTCTTCCGGGTGTGTTTTTAGGTCAAAAAGTGATTCCCGTTGCCTCTTCCGGATCATACGTGCCGGGAG
Organism: Deltaproteobacteria bacterium; assembly: GCA_029932035.1. Lineage (GTDB taxonomy): Bacteria > Desulfobacterota > DSM-4660 > Desulfatiglandales > Desulfatiglandaceae > Desulfacyla. The sequence goes on from JAOZQV010000269.1 coordinate 1,457, forward strand.
GGAGGTATCCCATGTTGGCCTCTGCCCACATGACCGTGATTACACCCAAGGTCGCCGGGGTTAAACGGGTGGTGGCGTGCACCCCGCCGGTCAAAGGCGAAGGGATCTACCCGGCAACCCTCTACTCCATGGTGGCCGGTGGGGCAGACGAGATCTACTGCATGGGGGGTGTTCAGGGTCTGGCCGCCATGGCCTACGGCATGGAGGGTCTGGATCCGGCTGACGTGGTCGTGGGCGCGGGAAACAAATATGTGGCAGAGGCCAAAAGACAACTCTTCGGCGACGTGGGGATCGACCTGTTGGCCGGACCTACCGAGATCCTGGTCATCTGCGACGACACTGCCGACCCGTACATTGTGGCGGCAGACATCTTAGGTCAGGCTGAGCACGATCCCAATTCTCGCCAGTGTCTGATCTCTCTTTCTAAGAAAATCGCCGAAAAAACCATGGCTGAAATCGACAGACAGCTCGAAACACTGCCCACCAGGGACGTGGCGGCCGTTTCCTGGGAAAATAGCGGCGAGGTGGTTGTAGTGGATTCGCGTGAAGAAGCCGTGCAACTGAGTGACCAGTGGGCCCCGGAGCACTTGGAGGTACAGACCGCGGACTGGCGATATTATTTGGACAACTGCACGAATTATGGTTCCATGTTCTGCGGCGAGGAGACAACGGTCAGCTACGGAGACAAGACCATCGGGACAAATCATGTCCTGCCCACCATGGGCGCAGCCAAGTACACCGGGGGGCTCTATGTGGGCAAGTTCGTAAAGATTGTCACCTATCAATACGCCACCAAAGCGGCATCATTAGAAATCGCCAGGGTTTGCGAAAGGGCCGCCAACTATGAGAATATGTTGGCCCACGGCATAAGCTGCAGGGTCAGGATTGAAAAATACGAAAAGTGAGAGGACACCAATATGCAAGTGAAAGATCGTATTATCGTCGTGACTGGAGCCGCCAGCGGGATCGGCAGGGCCATGGCCCGCCGCTTTCACAATGAGGACGCTAAGGCCGTTATCTGCGCTGATCTCAACGGCGATGCCGTGCGTGCGGTTGCTGATGAGATTGGCAGCGCCGCTTATGAAGTCAACGTTGCCAAGGAAGCGGACATACAGAATCTCATTGAAAACGTCGAGAATGAGTGTGGCCCGATTGACCTGTTCTGTTCCAACGCCGGTATCGCCTTCGAGGGTGGCGTGGAGGTTGACAACGACCGCTGGCAGGGCATCTGGGAGATCAACGTCATGGCGCACGTCTTTGCAGCGCGGCACCTGGTGCCCCGGATGCTTAAGCGTGGCGGAGGCTATCTGCTTAATACCTCGTCCGCGGCCGGCTTGTTGTCGCAAATCGGCTCGGCGCCTTACGCGGTAACCAAGCATGCAGCCGTGTCGCTGGCCGAGTGGCTGGCAATCACCTACGGCGAGCAGGGACTGAAAGTATCAGTTCTTTGCCCGCAATCAGTGCGCACCGCCATGACAGCAGGCGCAGAAGATGCTGTCGCCACTGTCGATGGTATGCTGGAGCCGGAAGATGTGGCCGAGGCCTGTGTTCGCAGCATCGAGGCCGAAGAATTCCTTGTGCTGCCTCACCCTCAGGTGCTTGAATATATGAGGCGCAAAACGGGCGACTACGACCGTTGGATTCGCGGCATGCAACGGCTCAATCGCCAATACGCTTATTGAACGAATATCGACTTCCGCGACAGGCATAAAATATTGCGCCTCTCTATGATCCGCGTGTGTCGGATGTCTTGCCCTGAAAATCGGCATGTAAAATGGGGGGTGAATGTCAGTTCATAGCACCCAGAATCTCTCAGGATTTGGAAATGCCGTGGTATTGAGCTCGTATGTCAACCCATTGACATACTGTGATTTCAATTGTATACATCACATTTCAAGCCACCAGAAAACCATTGTTGACAATTTTATCACCACAGGGCTTAATGTTCGATTCTGATGATATCACAGCCCTTCTGTGAGTTGGCCTTTAACAAGGATCAGCAATCATTGTATTTCGGAGATTGCTTCGTATACAAAAGAATTCTGACGGAAAGCCAATTCAGGGTTAAAATATAGGAAGTCCAACATGTCAGAGTCACAGCCCATGGAGGACACGACCACAAGATGTAGTCGTCCTCCCACCCTGATTTTATGGATTCTCTGGGCGGTACTTTCTCTAAATATCCTGTCCGTTTCTCATTTGAAACCGGGGCTGAGATACGTTGGGGATATATGAGTTCCACTGAAGTAACCGGACGTGCTCCGCACTAGGTCAATCCAATGTTTTTTCACGAACTGGCATGCTGTCCGCGCACCGGTCAATTGACTTGCTCGGTGAGGATGTATTTCAGGATCTCGGTATAGTCCTGCATTACGATATCAACCGCCTCATTGATCATCTCCTGCTGAGTGTCGCTTTGATTCGTTGACCACAGTCAAGCATTACTTTATTGCCACTCTCGTTGATTTCCCGTTTACATGGCTCCCATACAAAGGTTCCATCTATAGGATATGCTCTCCTATAAATACATAAACCGCTTTGAATCCACCCTTGTCCAGTTCGCCTTTAATCGTTTATGTCCGGTAAGGAGCAAGGCTTGCACATTTTGAGGGGTTTCTCTATGCGACACCTCCGAGATGCAGGTTAGCACAACCACCAGAAAGCCAAAGATTAGCCGGTGGAGGTATATTGAGAATATCTGAAATTCCATTAAATGTCAAAAATTAGAGATTTGGCCTACAATATTGGGAAATGTGACCGGAGATACCGAACCTGGCTGATGTTTTGCCACGCACAACATATGGGGGTTAACAGTTTTCGGCGCATTCGGTCGCGGGAGAAGGTAACGTGCATGAATTGTGTGTTGGCGCGCTTTGTCGGTCGGAATAAGGATCATTCTAAAAAGACCGCTAAGCGCTTTCTGCACTTACGTCCCCCCTTCACGCACGTCTCCCATTCACGCACAACTTTTGATTTCGCAGGCGTAGGAGCTTGAGACAAGAGGACATCGGTAATGCCAATGGGCGGATGATTTCCTGATTTTGTTGAAATCGAAAGAGCCGCGAAGCAACGGATACTGAGCTCTTAGATCAACATGGTATTCAATTGAGGTAACATGATGATATCACCTGCTTTATTGTTATGGAAAGGCTGAGCTTCATGGCAGATATCGCAAGGTTACATAATGCCAAAATCTGGTCTATAGTCCGCAGGATTTTGGGCCATAAGTTGCATTTACCTTGCTATTACGTACAAAGGTGCTTAGAATATGATATCAACTAAGTCCCGCGGTAAATTGGCGGGAGGGTTTCTTTCTGTAGGGATTATCCGTTTGTTAAACGTTATCATCCTTCAGTTTGTAACGTTGAAATTTTTCGAAAGGAGGATGATATTATGACAAATGGAACTGTTAAGTGGTTTAATGACCAAAAAGGCTTTGGATTTATTGAGCAGGAAGATGGACCGGATGTATTTGTTCACCATTCAGCAATCAATGCGGATGGCTTTAAGTCCCTCAGTGAAGGTGCGCGCGTAACCTTTGACATTGAGCAAGGGGCAAAAGGTCCGGCTGCTGTCAATGTGACCGCTGTCTAACCTGCTTTTTGAGGCAATTAAAGGCATCTCCTGTGAAAGGGGGATGCCTTTTTTAATGATCGCTCGCATCAAACCACAATTATGCCGGCTGAGATTCTTTTCCCTGTTATCAGCGATCTTATCGATCCGGCAACCGACCAGAAAGGAAACGCTATGGCAAAACCTAATTACCAGTTCAAGAAACGTCAGAAAGAATTGGCCAAGAAAAAAAAGAAAGAGGAAAAAAGGCAACGCAAGCTGGAAAACAAGACGGTTGAAACCGATGAAACTGAAAAAGACCCGACCCCTTCAATGGAGGACCGGTAAGCATATGGACCGACCAGCACCAATTGCCGGAGCTATACAATGGCAATAATTGAACATAAAAAAG
>JAOZQV010000014.1:0-5981 GCA_029932035.1 Deltaproteobacteria bacterium
TGACAAAACACGCAACATATAAAAAATATGTCAGAAGGCGCGCGAAATATATGGCGCATGATCCTAATAATATCTGCCAGATTGGCGACAAGGTGGGGATCATTGAGAGCCGGCCTATCAGTAAAAGAAAGAGGTGGCAGGTCGCTGACATTATTGAGAAGAGTCAAGCGGTTTAATAGTTCATCGGAGTTGATGAGATGATACAAACTGAAACGAGATTAAGGGTAGCTGATAATTCCGGCGCTAAATTAGTCACCTGTATAAAGGTGTTGGGTGGATCCAAACGGCGATACGCGAGTTTGGGAGATATAATTGTAGTAGCAGTTAAAGAGGCAATGCCAAATTCCAAGGTCAAAAAGGGAGAGGTTGTAAGGGCGGTGATCGTCAGAACCGCTAAAGAGATCCGCAGGATTGATGGATCTCATATTAGGTTTGATGATAACTCTGCTGTCTTGATTAACGAGCAGGGTGAGCCTATTGGGACCAGGATTTTTGGCCCTGTGGCAAGGGAATTGAGGGCAAAAAACTTTATGAAGATTATTTCGCTGGCCCCCGAGGTGCTTTAATCGGGAGTTCACCACTCCGGGTGTGGGGGACATGTAAACCAGCGCTGTGGAGCGATAAAAGTGCGGAAAAAGCATCCTAAAATCAAGAAAAATGATAAGGTAATTGTTCGTGTTGGGAGAGAAGTGGATAAGATCGGCGCGGTTTTGAAGGTCGATAGTGAGAGAGGGCGGGTAATTGTCGAAAAGATCAATATGATTAAGAGACACGCCAAGGCAAGTCCTCAGACCGGGCAGGGGGGGATCATTGAAAAGGAGGCTCCTCTAAACATCTCCAATGTGATGATCGTTTGTGATAAATGCACTGAACCTACGCGGATCGGAAAGCGTTTACTCGAAGATGGTTCAAAGGTTCGTGTATGTAAGAAATGCGGTGAGCCGATGGATAGGTGAGCGGGTTGCGAGTTGCAGGTTACGAGTTGCGGGTTGATGGGAAAGATGTGATTTTAGTATGTTGTTGGGGTACCAGTTAATAGGGAGGAACAATCGTTGTCTCGATTGAAGGATAAATACCATTCGGAAGTGGTACCTTCTATGATAAAGGAGTTTGGCTATGAGAGCATCATGGCTGTTCCTCGTATCGAGAAGGTTACCTTGAATATGGGCCTGGGAGAAGCGATACAGAATATCAAAATCCTTGATTCTGGTGTTGAGGAACTCACCATGATTGGGGGGCAAAAGGCTGTGGTGACTAAGGCCAGGAAATCGATTGCGGGTTTCAAACTCCGTGAGGGGATGCCTATCGGTTGTATGGTGACTCTACGACGTGAAAAAATGTTCGATTTTTTGGACAAACTCTTCAATGCGGTTTTGGCGCGGGTTCGGGATTTCAGGGGCCTTTCGAATAAGGGGTTTGATGGTCGGGGCAATTGTAGTATAGGGATCAAAGAGTTTATCGTCTTTTCAGAGATAGATTACGATAAGATAGAAAAGATGAAAGGCCTCAATATCTCCATTGTGACAACGGCCAAGACCGATGCAGAAGGTCTTTTTCTACTGAAGCATTTAGGGATGCCTTTCAGGAATTAGGGTTGTTAGAGGTAAACAGGGAGGTCGTTTTGGCAAGGAAGTCACTTATTGTTAAGGCTCAGAGAAAACAGAAATTCAGCGCTCGTCATTATAACAGGTGCCCAATTTGCGGACGGAGCAGGGCCTTTTTGAGAAAATTCGGGATCTGCCGCATCTGCTTCAGAACCCTGGCCTCCAAAGGGGAAATCCCTGGGGTGGTCAAATCAAGCTGGTGAACGAAAAGTTATTTGTTTGGGTATATAAGCAAAGATTTCCGCATGTTAATAATTAGGGGGCAGAGCATATAATGTCTATGACTGATCCAATAGCCGATATGTTGACAAGGATTAGGAATGCCCAGAGGGCGTCACATGAACTGGTCAATATTCCTAGTTCGAAATTGAAGATAAATGTTGCTAAGGTTTTGAAATCCGAGGGCTATGTCAAGAACTTCAGAATAATTTCTGATGGTCAACACAGATTTATAAGGATCTTTCTGAAATATGATAAAGAGGGTGTTGCGATTATCGAGGGGATAAAGAGGGTGAGCAAGCCGGGTTGTCGGGTATATGCTGGAAGTGATGAAGTTCCAAAAGTGTTAAATGGGTACGGCATCAATATACTTTCCACGTCAAAGGGCCTGATGACAGATAATGAGGCGAGAAAAATGAGGGTTGGAGGAGAGATCCTCTGTGCTGTTTGGTAGACGATTAAATCCCGCCCCGGGCGGGACAAAAAGGTGGAGGTCCTGAATGTCACGTATAGGCAAAAGGCCTATTCCAATACCAAAAGATGTCGAGGTGAAAATCCAAGGAGATCTTGTTAGTGTGAAAGGGCCCAAAGGTGAACTGAAACGCCGTGTTCATCCCAATATATCTGTGAGCAAGGATGGGGACCAAATCTCTGTCCATACCTCTGATGAGTCAAGAGAGGCAAGGTCTCTTTACGGTCTCTTTGGGGCGCTTATTTACAACATGGTGACAGGTGTTACAACGGGATTTGAAAAGGTGCTTGAGATTGTTGGTGTAGGATACAGGGCGGAATTGAAGGGGAGGACGGCTGTTTTTAATCTGGGGTATTCGCATCCCATAAACTTCCAACTCCCAGATGGGATTGACGCGAACATTGAAAAAAGTAGAATTGTCTTGAGTGGGATTGATAAGGAGCTTTTAGGTATGACTGCCGCTAAAATCCGGGGACTCCGGGAGCCGGAGCCTTATAAAGGCAAAGGAATCAAGTATGCTGATGAAATAATCCGGAAAAAAGCGGGCAAGGCCGGAGCGATAAAATAGATAAAATGTAAGTGAAGTTTGGAGTTTAGCTCACTTTTAACTCTTCCGGTTTATCCGGGTTAGGGTTGCCAATAAACAATTAAGAGGTTCGGAGATGGGTGTTGCCAGGAGAACAGAGAGCAGATTGAGAAGAAAAAAGAGGGTGCGTAAAAAGGTTAAAGGCAACCCTGTGAAACCCCGTTTATGTGTTTTTAGAAGTACTCAACAGATATATGCTCAGATCATAGACGATTCAGAGGGTAGGACCTTAGCAGCGGCATCTTCATTGTCAGATGATCTTCGTTCGAGGATTGGGAAAGACGGCGGAAACAAGAAGGGCGCTGCACTGGTTGGTGCTGCAATTGGGAAATTGGCTCTGTCAAAGGGGATTAAAAAAGTCGCTTTTGACAGGAACGGTTTTTTGTACCATGGTCGCGTGAAAGCGCTTTCTGATGCGGCGCGCGAAGGTGGACTGGAGTTTTGACACAACCGGGCTTGAATTCATTAGCAGATACGTAAACCGATCGCCCCTATTCAGCATACAAAAGCTTAATTTGTCGAATTTGGAGAAGCAACACCCATAATTGGTAATATGATTAAAGAGGGAGATTTCCATTGTTTCAAGGAGAGGACGAAGCACAGTTAATTGAGAAGGTGGTCCATATCAACCGGGTTGCAAAGGTTGTAAAAGGTGGTCGGCGCTTTAGCTTCAGCGCTATTGTTGTTGTAGGGGATGGCAAGGGGATGGTCGGTAGCGGACTCGGAAAGGCCAACCAGGTGCCTGACGCCATTAGGAAAGGGATTGACAAGGCCAGAAAAGATATGGGCGATGTTTGCTTAGATGATACTTCAATTCCTTATGAGGTGATAGGAAAATCGGGCGCTGGCCGTGTTTTATTGAAGCCTGCCGGACAGGGTACTGGTCTGATTGCCGGAGGAGCGGTTCGTGCGGTTTTGGAGGCAGCGGGCGTGCAGAATATCCTTACAAAATGTCTCGGTTCTCATAACCCTCATAATATCGTGAAAGCAACGATTAAAGGGCTACGTTCATTGCGGAGTCCGGAGGAAATTATGCACCGCAGGGGTAAGATGGTTGAGGAAGCGGGCAATTAACGGTTTTATCAGGGTAAATTACCGGCTAACGGCGGTGTGGTGCGATTGTAGATGAATGGAGTTCAACCGGCGCTTGAGGTAAGAATTAACAATGACTAAAACAATTAAAGTGACTCTTGTCAAGAGCGGGATAGGCAAAAATAGGAAAATTCGTCAAACCCTGAGGGGATTAGGTTTGACCAAGTTGAATAAGTCAGTTGAGCTGAATAATACACCAGCTATCAGAGGTATGATTCAAAAAGTTTCGTTCCTTGTTAAGGTTGGTTGAGATATGGGGAAAAGGGATGAAGATCAATGAGCTTTCGCCCGCTGAGGGTTCCAGAAAGAAGAGAAAGAGAGTTGGAAGAGGCCCCGGATCAGGACATGGAAAGACCTGTTGCAGGGGCCACAAGGGGCAAAGGTCTCGTTCTGGCGGGGGGGTGCGGCCCGGCTTTGAGGGTGGGCAGATGCCTCTTCACAGGCGGCTTCCCAAGAGGGGTTTTACCAATATGTTTAGAAAAGAGTATAATATCCTCAATGTGGAGGATTTGAACCGGTTTGAGCCGGATGCTTTGCTTGACGCAGAGGCCTTTAAACAGGCCGGACTGATCAAGAAGATGATGGATGGGATTAAGCTGTTGGGGACTGGGGAGATTACCCACCCGGTTGTTGTAAGGATACAGAAGATTAGCAAGACAGCTAAGGAAAAGGTCGAGGCTGCCGGCGGTAAGGTTGAGCTAATATAGTTATGAGCGGAACGAGATAGGCATATGATCGGTGGCATTCAAAATATTACCAAGATACCGGAGTTAAGGAAGAAGATCCTCTTTACACTCCTTATGCTTGCTGTTTATCGAGTAGGGTGTCATATTCCAACCCCCGGGATAGATGGAACAGCCTTGGCAGCCTTTTTCAGCTCAAAACAAGGAACCCTTTTTGGTCTCTTTGATATGTTTTCCGGTGGTGCGCTGAGTCAGATGTCTGTGATGGCCTTGGGTATCATGCCATATATCAGCGCTTCTATTATATTAGAGCTCATGACGGTTGTGGTGCCTTACCTTGAAAAGCTGAAAAAGGAGGGCGAGCAGGGACGAAAAAAGATAACACAATATACCCGTTACGGCACAGTCCTCTTAAGTATTATCCAGGGCTTTGGTATTGCCGTCGGTCTTGAAAATATGACCAGCCCGGGTGGAGCGATGATCGTGCCTGTCGGGGGCTGGGGCTTTAGACTTCTTACTGTAATCACTCTTACTGCCGGGACCTCCTTTCTGATGTGGTTAGGAGAGCAGATAACTGAAAGAGGGATTGGGAATGGGATTTCACTCATAATTTTTTCCGGTATTGTTGCCGGGTTTCCGGTGGGTGTTGCAAACAGTTTTAGACTGATGAGCACTGGTGAAGTTACCCCCTTTTTCATGGCGCTGATAGTTGCACTCATGATTGGCGTGATTGGCGCCATTGTTTTTGTTGAAAGGGGCCAAAGAAGGATACCGGTTCAATACGCCAAGAGAGTGATTGGCCGCAAGATGTATGGCGGGCAGAGCACGCATCTTCCGTTAAAGGTCAATACTGCGGGTGTGATTCCTCCAATTTTTGCCTCCTCCATTATTATGTTTCCCGCGACCATAGCCAATTTTCTGAGTGTTGATGAATATCCATGGCTTCAACATGTTGTTAATGCCTTAAATCCTGGGCATATAATCTATACGCTAATATATGTGACCTTCATATTTTTCTTTTGCTATTTCTACACGGCTGTGCATTTCAACCCGGTTGATGTTGCCGATAATATGAAAAGATCAGGGGGATTTATCCCGGGAATCAGGCCTGGCAAGAATACGGCTGAATATATTGATCGAGTATTAACGAGATTGACCTTCTCGGGCGCTCTGTATGTTTCGGCTGTTTGTGTCTTGCCCAATATCCTGATCTATCAGCTGCATGTTCCATTTTATTTTGGTGGAACCGCGCTGCTGATTGTGGTCGGCGTTGCAATGGATACCACAAACCAGATAGAGTCTCATATGCTGACCCGGCATTATGA
>JAOZQV010000014.1:6081-19080 GCA_029932035.1 Deltaproteobacteria bacterium
GTTATGAAAGTACGACCGTCAATTAAGAAGATATGTAACAAATGCAAGATCATCCGACGACGTGGGGTTACACGGGTGATTTGTGAGAATCCTCGTCATAAGCAGAGACAGGGATGACGGGGATTTAGGAATTCCGAATTATTGTGAGTGGATGGTCTTAAGGGGATTTCTCTAAATCCCGAACTCTGCGACTTTTTAAAAAAATAAACAGCAAAGAGGAGCTGAAGATTGGCAAGAATTGCGGGTGTCGATTTACCGAGGGGAAAGAGGATAGAGATTGCCCTTACCTATATTTATGGTGTTGGGAGGTCATCTTCGCAAAAAATACTCTCAGAGGCGGGGATAGACTGGAATGCTAAATCGGATGATCTTACGCCCGAGCAGATTACGGGTATCAGGAAGATCATCGATGAGAAGCATAAGGTCGAGGGTGATCTCAGACGTGAAATCTCCATGAACATAAAGAGATTGATGGATCTCGGCGCGTATCGTGGATTGAGGCACAGGAGAGGCCTGCCTGTCAGAGGTCAGAGAACCAGTACAAACGCAAGGACGAGAAAGGGCCCCCGCAGGTCCGTGATGTCAAAGAGAAAAAAATAGAAATCTGAGGAAACCGAATGGCAAAAACGGCAAGAAAAAGAAGCAGAACCAAAAGGGAAAAGAGGAATGTCCCCTCTGGAATTATCCATATCCAATCTACTTTTAATAATACCATTGTGACTATTACTGATCCTGGTGGAAATGTCATTGCCCAGTCAAGTGCGGGAAGGGGCGGGATCAAAGGATCGAGGAAGAGCACACCGTTTGCTGCTCAGCTTGCGGGGCGTGACGCGCTCAGGCAGGCAATGGATCAGGGGATGAGGGTGGCAGAGGTGCGGGTTAAGGGGCCTGGAGTGGGCAGAGAAGCAGCTTTGCGCTCCCTGCAAGTAGATGGCTTTACTGTTACTGTTATAAGAGATGTAACCCCGATTCCACATAATGGGTGCCGTCCTCCGAAAAGGCGAAGAGTGTAGGAATTTTGGATCGGATAACGAATAACGATTGACGATCAAATGGCGCGTTAGTCGCAAGCCCAATGACTAATGAGTAATGACCAATAACGAATAACCGAGGCAGGAGGGTTGTTTTGGCTCGATATACCGATTCTTCGTGCAAGTTGTGCCGACGAGAGAATCTAAGGCTGTATTTGAAGGGTGACCGGTGCTATGGCGACAAGTGCGGTTTTGAAAGAAGAGCGTATGCTCCCGGACAGCATGGCCAGAGGCGAGGAGGTAAACTCTCGGATTACAGGATCCAGCTCAGGGAGAAGCAGAAAGTCAAGAGGATATACGGTCTGCTGGAAAAGCAGTTCAGAGGCTATTATTACCGTGCTGAAAAGCAAAAAGGGATTACAGGGACAAACCTGTTGATATTGCTTGAATCACGATTAGACAACGTTGTTTACAGGATGGGTTTTGCTGCCTCCAGGAAACAGGCAAGACAATTAGTCAGACACAATCACTTCTTAGTGAACAACAGGAAAGTCAATATACCCTCTTACCAGGTGACGTCGGGAGATGAAATTGCGGTAAAGGATAAGAGCAAAAAGGTGCCACAGGTTGTTGAGGCAATGGAGACTGTAGTCAGGAGAGGCATTCCGGACTGGATTGATGTTGATAAAGAGAAGGTCAAGGGAATACTGAAAGCCCTTCCTAATCGAGAAGATCTCACGATGCCCATTCAAGAACAACTCATCATAGAATTGTACTCAAAATAAGGCATGGGAATCCGGTTGTTGATGATGTACTGGTGAAAACTATCAATCAAAAATCGTCAATAAAAAATGGGGAGGCCTTCTTGGTAGATCAAAAAAGCAAAAACTGGCGCGAGTTGATTAAGCCGAAACGGATTGAAATCAATCAGGAGAGTTATTCAAATAATTACGGCAAATTTGTATGCGAACCGCTCGAGCGGGGCTTCGGAATCACTCTCGGAAATTCGTTGAGACGTGTTCTTCTGTCATCCCTTCAAGGTGCGGCAATTGTATCCGTCAAGTTTGATGAGGTGCTTCATGAGTTCTCAACTATTACAGGGGTCCTCGAGGATGTAACGGATATCATATTGAATTTGAAGGAGATAAAGCTTAAAGTCACAGACGTGGAAGAAACGGTTATCTTCCTGCACCGGGAGGGTGAGGGAGCGGTTACCATCGGAGATATTGAGCCGAACGATTTCGTTGAAGTCCTTAATCCTGATCAGCACATAGCAACCCTGAATAAGGAAGCTAAACTGAATATGGAGATGGTGGTCATGACAGGAAAGGGTTATGTTCCGGCCGAGAATAGCAAGCCCGCGAATATACCTATCGGTGTGATTCCAATGGATGCGGTGTTTTCTCCCATTCAAAAAGTGAATTATGTTGTGACGAACGCCAGGGTGGGTCAGGTTACCGATTATGACAAACTGACCTTGGAGATCTGGACAGATGGGAGTGTGCTACCTGAAGATGCTGTGGCTTTCGCGGCTAAGATCCTTAAAGAGCAGATGAACCCGTTCATTAATTTTGAGGAAGAGCCGGAACCGGTGGAAGAAGAAGAGGGTGAGGAGAACGAGAAGCTAAACGAAAATCTTTTCCGGCCTGTCTCAGATCTTGAACTGTCAGTACGTTCTGCCAACTGTTTGCAAAATGCCAAAATTACACTGATAGGCGAATTAGTTCAGAAGACAGATGCGGAGATGTTAAAGACCAAGAACTTTGGAAGAAAGTCTCTCAATGAGATTAAGGCTATTCTCGAGGAAATGGGGCTTTTTTTAGGTATGAAATTAGATAATTTCCCTGCCCCTACGATCTCTGATGAGGAAGAAGAAGCAAAAGTAGAAGAGGGAAAAGAGAAGGAAGAAGTAGATCGAGACGAAAACGAAGAAAGCGATCAAGAGATAGATGAGAAAGGGGAGAAGGGGAAAGAAAAGACGAAGGAAGAAGACCTTAGCGGAAAAGAAGACGAGAAAAAGGGAAAGGGAAAAGATAAATGAGGCACAGGAAGGCAGGGAAACAGCTGGGACGTAATACGAGTCACCGCAGGGCGATGCTCCGAAATATGGTGACGTCCCTGTTCGAACATGAACAGATTGTAACAACCGATGCGAAAGCCAAGGTGGTTAGGCCTGTGGCCGAAAAAATGATTACCCTTGCCAAACGGGGGGATCTCCATGCAAGGCGCCAGGCCCTCGCCTATATGAAAGACAAGGGTGTAATTCATAAGCTGTTCGGTGACCTGAAGGATCGATATCTTGATAGACAAGGGGGGTACCTCAGGATTGTAAAGAAAGGTGTCAGAAAGGGGGACGGAGCGTCTGTTTCTGTTATTCAACTCCTGCCTGCGGATGAAAGCGCGAAATCGCGGGAAAAGAAGGCAAAACGATCGAGTGCAGGCAAGAAAAAGGAGGAAAAGGGGTAGACCCCGTTTTTGAGGTTGAGTCTACATCCGTAATAATGGCCCTCTTGCCTGTTTAAAGGCAAGGGGGTTTTTTTTGGGGAGTCCAGGCGATGAATTTTGATCGTAAAGATCTGTTGAGCATGGGCTCAGAAGGCAGGACCTGCGGAGGAGCCAATGAATATAACGTTGATCAGGGGCGGTGATCTCGTAAATCCCGTTGGCGGGACAGTTGAAAAGGTTGATTTGCTTATTGAAAAGGGAAAGATAAGTAAAATATTCCCCTGGGGAGTGTTCAAGGAAAGAAGCCCTCGAATAAGTATTGTTGAGGCGTCTGACAGGCTTGTTATCCCGGGTTTAATTGATATGCACGTGCATTTGAGAGAGCCGGGACACGAGCATAAAGAAACGGTTGCTACGGGGGCAAGGTCTGCTGCTGCAGGAGGTTACACTGCCATTGCCTGTATGCCCAACACCGAGCCTCCGAACGACTGTCGATCGGTTACAGAATTTATCTTGGGGCAGGCAAAAAGGGCGGATTCAGCCAAAGTCTATCCGATTGCAGCCATCTCAAAGGGGCAGACGGGAAAGACGCTAACCAATTTCGGCGAACTTCGAGATGCGGGGGCAGTCGGTGTTTCGGACGATGGATTTCCTGTTGCCAATAGCGGGCTGATGAGAAGGGCCCTCGAACACGCCTCTTTTTATGGTCTAAAGGTCATTTCTCACTGCGAAGACAGAAGCCTTTCAAGAGATGGTGTAATGCATGAGGGAATAGTATCGACTCGGATCGGTCTTGCCGGGATTCCTGCCGCGAGCGAAGATATTATGGTTTACAGGGAGATTGCCCTGTCAAGACTGACGGGATGTCCTGTTCATATTGCCCATGTCAGCACTGCAGGATCAGTTGAGTTGATTAAGAGGGCCAAGGAAGAGGGCGTCCTGGTTACAGCGGAGACCGCCCCCCACTACTTTAGCCTGGATCATGGCGCGGTTGTCGGCTATGATACTGTCTTTAAGGTGAACCCCCCTCTTAGGACTGATAAAGATGTTGAGGTTATCAAGGAGGGTTTAGCAAAGGGCGTTATTGACGTAATTGCCACGGACCATGCTCCTCACAGCACCTTGGAGAAGGATCTCGAATTTGACAAGGCTGCCTTTGGGATGATAGGCCTTCAAACCGCACTGCCGCTGACCCTCAAACTGGTTAGGGAGGGGATATTGAGTCTGACCGAGGCCATTGGTAAACTTTCCAGTAATGGGGCGGATATTATTGGGATTCCTGGGGGCCGCCTTGTTGAGGGAGGGGATGCTGATTTAGCTATAATCGACCCCGAATATGAATATCTGTTTAAGGAGGATCAAATTCTTTCCAAGAGCAGAAATTCCCCGTTCATAGGAACGAGGCTGAAGGGCAGAAATGAATTGACCATGGTTGGAGGGAAGATTGTCTGGGAAAAAAAGAGCTAACATCTTAGTGGTCGATGATGAAAAGAGCATGCGGGAGTTCTTGGAAATCATGCTTACTAAAGAAGGCTACGAGGTGATTATTGCCGATGACGGTGAACAGGCCTGCGAGATCTTGGACAGAGAGATATTTGACCTGGTAATTACCGATATTCGCATGAGGAATATTAACGGGATAGGGGTTCTAAAAAAGGCCAAGGATGTGAATCCATGTGCTATGGTCGTTCTGATTTCAGCCTTTGCCACGGCCGAGATTGCTGTTGAGGCGATGAAAGAGGGAGCCTATGATTATATCCCAAAGCCCTTTAAGGTTAATGACTTCAAAAGGATTATCAAGGATGCTCTGGAATCCAAGACAAGGCTTAGAGAAGAGGATAAAGGTTCAAAAAGCCGTTGTCATTTTGGTTCTTTGATCGGGGAAAGCCCGCAAATGAGGAAGGTGTACGATCTGATAGAGAGGGTTTCAAGTACAAAGACAAATGTGCTTATATCGGGTGAGAGCGGAACAGGAAAAGAATTAGTAGCCAAGGCGATACATAATCTGAGCGAAAGGCGGGATAAGCCTATCGTTGTAATTAATTGCGCCGGGATTCCTGAAAACCTGATAGAGAGCGAACTGTTCGGTTACAAGAAGGGGGCATTTACCGGCGCCGTTGCAGACAAAGAGGGCCTGTTTAATATTGCCGATGGAGGAACGGTTTTTTTCGATGAGGTGGGAGAACTCTCTCCGGTTATCCAGGTCAAACTATTAAGAGTGATTCAGGAGAGGACATTTACCGCTGTTGGCGGGACCGAAGTAAAGACTGTCGATGTTCGCTTCATTTCTGCAACCAACAAGGATCTTGAAGATGAGGTCATTGATCAAAACTTCAGGGAAGATCTCTACTTCAGACTGAATGTTATTCCAGTTAACTTACCTCCTTTGAGGAATAGGGAGGGAGACCTGCCTCTATTGGCTCAGCATTTCCTTGAGAAATTTTCAAAAGAAATGGGGAAAAATATCAGAAAAATGTCCAGTTATGCCATGGATATCCTAAATAATTACGCATTCCCGGGTAATGTGAGGGAGTTGGAGAATATCGTTGAACGTAGTGTGGCCTTGGAGACTTCGAATATTGTCCTGCCTGAAAGTCTTGCCCTATCCAGCCTGAGAGAGAGGGGGAACGAGAGGAGGAAAAGAAGGACTGATTTGGGCCCGGATGGGATTCAGTTAGATGAGGTGATGTTGGAAATAGAGAGGGATTATCTGGCCCAGGCCCTGGAAATTGCCCGAGGATCAAAACAGAGGGCCGCGGAGCTGTTGGGGGTCAATTTACGTTCCTTACGATACAGATTGGAGAAACAGAGTATTTCTGAAAAGGATAATTCGTAGCCGTGAACGGTTTCTTAAGGTTTATGCCCTATAAATAGGTGGCAGATTCCCAAGGTCAGAGTGTGTACTTCCACCTCAACAAATCCCGCATCTTTCATCATCCGTGCAAAGCCCTTTACTGAGGGGAAATTCATTATGGATTCACCGAGGTAATGGTAGGCGTCAGGGTTGGGAGAAAAAACCCTGGCAAGGAGAGGTAAAATCATATTCAAGTAAATATGATAAAGGACCTTAAAGTACTCTGTCTGGGGCAAAGTCAGCTCAAGGACCAACACCTGACCTCCAGGGGCCACCACCCGCCTCAACTCAGTAAGTGCACTTATCTTGTCTGGGATGTTGCGTATACCGAAGGCGACTCCGGCAGCATCAAAGCTTTTGTCCGGGAGCGGGATGTGCAGGGCATCCCCCTTTATCAGATCAATTTTTGTGGAAAGGCCCTTGCTTTGAATTTTTTTCATGCCCTGGCCTAACATCTGCCGCACAAAATCGAGGCCTATTACCTGTATATCAGGATGTTGCATGGCCGCTTCGATGGCCAGGTCAGAGGTTCCGGTTGCCACGTCCACGAATCTATAGGTGTTGAAAAACCTCATCTGTTCTACCGTAAAACGGCGCCAGGCAACATCCCGCCTCAGGCTCAGAAAATGATTCAAGAAATCATATTTTCCTGTGATGGTGGAAAATATTTCCCTGACTATTCCAATGCGATGATAATCATCTATTTCCTTAACTGAGGGATATCGTTTTCCTGGGGATTTCATTCCTTTGCCTCAAATACATCTCAGTTTTTCGGGAAAATTTTCGATCTATGCGTTTGTGCATGTTTTCTTGGCTGCGAAACGCCAAGAGTGGTGCATATTTCATCCTTAGCGCTTAATCCTTGAAAAAGATTTTATGCGAGTTGAAAACAGCTTGGCGCAGGTGGGGCAATAGAGATGATGCTCTTTTACATCGGTATGCTCTGATGTGAGCACCTGAACATGTTTGATGAATTTTTGCGATGCAAAATATCTGCCGCATGCTTCGCACCGTTCAAGGGCATGTACCCCTACGGTTTCATTGCGGATGGATATGATCCTGTTGCCATCCTTATCGGTCATTTGGATAGCCCCTGTAGGGCAGAGATTTACGCATGTCCCACAGCCAATACAAAGCCCTTCTGTAGGTGTCACATACCTAATGCCCTTCCGCTTTTCCATCTTAAGCGCCCCGGCTCCCACGATTTCCTTGCATACCCGAACACATAAACGGCATCTTATACATCCGTCAGCGGTGGGACCCAGGTCAATGTTATACTCCTCTGCCAGATTCCTTATGAACTTAGACTGGGGGGCCATGGCCAACAGATTCCTGAATGCGGAAGTTCGTGTTTTAATGGCGAGTTCGCTCCGGGTCTTCACCTCCAGTCCTTCCCTGGCCCTCAAAATACATGAAAGCAGGATTCTCGGCTTTCCGGTACGGCCCCGTACCTCGACCCCGCACAATTTGCAGGCCCCGATAGGCTTGAGGGCTTCATGATAACAAATGGTGGGAATCCTGATTCCATTTGACCGTGCCACCTGGAGTACGGACATCCCCTCTTCGGCTTCAAATTCACGACCATCGATTATGATTCTAAGCAGCTTCATAATCCCATTCACTCTCGACGTCAGTCACGGCCTGCTTCATGCAAATCATCGAGGTATTCTTCCAGATAGTGCAACTCAGTCGATAAATCGCCCACCTGGTGATGAGCAAGGTCACAGATATTGAACACTGAGGTAATCTTACCTTTTTCCACGATCGGGATGTGCCTTATCCCCGATTGAATCATCAGGCATATGGTGTTGTCGATATCGTCCTCGGGCTTTGCCACAATCATTCGGTTTGTCATAGCGCTCTTGAGCTTGATTGCTGAAAAGGGCTTTTGTTCAAACTTCAAATAGGTCAGCAGGACATCCTTCTCTGTAAAGATCCCTACCGGATGGTCGCCCTCCATGATGATCAGTGCGCTGATGTCTCTCTCCGTCATCAAATTGATGGCATCTTCCACCGAAAGTGCGCTATCGATTTTTGTGACATTTCCACGATTCTGTTCTAACGCATCCTGAATGGGCATAGGTCCCCTCCTCTCCGTTTGGTTACCATCCATAGCCCTTTATCCCCCCAGGACACGAAGGCAGTCCTGAGGGAAGCGATGGGTTCCTTCCCCGTCTAAAGTCACTTCGAGGAGGGCATCGGGATCATTCTTGACCGTATCAGGGTCGGTTACAACCCCATGAAGGCCCACATACCGGTCCATATAATCCTGCCAGCTCTCATCCCCTGATTTCCTGTACACCTCAATTCTCTGTCCTCTGCGAAATTCCATTGCTATCATTCTCCTTCTCAAGCCAGGATTTTTGGTGGAGAGATCTCTGCGTGGCTCTCTGCCGTGGCCTTACGGGCGCATTCCAGGCAGAGTATTCTGTCTTTCAGATGCCTGTTGATCCCCTGAACCCTTTTCCTGATATAATCGTGGTATTTGGCAGGGCCTATGACCTTGCCACATATCTCACAGTATTCAACCCTGAGGCGATTGAGGATGGTTCCACAGAGATTCAATAGCCTCTCCCCACCCCGGTCCTCTATGCGCATGGCCCCGGTGGGGCAGTTGGCCGCGCAGGCGCCGCAGAGAATACACCGTTCAGCGGTGATTCTCAGATCTGTGGGTGCAGGGTTATCTAAATCCAGGTATCCCATTTTCAGTGCGTCAATCTCCATCTTGCTCCGGCATATGTCTACGCAGGTTCCACATCTGATACAGATGTCGCACCTGAGACAACGTCGCGCTTCTTCCCTAACACTGTTTTCAGGGTACCCTAATTCCGCCTGCTGGAAAGTGAGGCGTCTCCTTTCGTCATTGAGCATTGGCATCTCCGGTCTTGTCAGGGTCATTTTGGTTGATGCGGGTATCTCAATGAAGTCAACCCTGCGCCGACGTACAGGCACAGGGGGCATCCTGAGTCTCGGTATTCCAAGTAAGTAGCGATCTATGGCTTCGGCAGCCCTCTTCCCACCGCCAATAGCCTCGACGACCGTGGCCGGACCTGAAACAACGTCGCCGGCAGCAAAGATCCCATCCATTGATGTTTCCATGCTTGCGATATTGACACTGAGCGTGTTTCTTTTCGACCATTTCAATGCCCTCAGATCGCTTAACCCAGTGCGGTCGACGGTTTGCCCAATGGCGGGGATCACCGCGTCAACCTCTAAGAAGCAGTCGCTGTCTTCGATAGGGATAGGTCTTCTTCGGCCACTTTTATCGGGCGGGCCTAATTCCGTTCTGAGACAGTGAAGAGAGTTGACTTTCCCGTCTGAACCCCTTATCTCAACAGGAACTGCCAGAAAGGAAAACCTGACCCCCTCTTCCTCGGCCTGGGAGACTTCCTCCTCGTTTGCGGGCATCTCTGCCCGGGTCCTGCGATATACCACATGTACCTCGTGGCACCCAAGGCGGACGGAGGTTCGGGCTGCATCCATTGCCACGTTTCCCCCGCCGATCACCGCCACCCTCTTTCCAGGGATAAGTCTGTTCCCAAGCGCCACACGGCGCAGGAAATCAATGGAATCAATGACCTGAGGGAATTTATCCTCTCCTGAGATACCTGCCTTATAAGAAGCATGAGCGCCAATGGCAACAAAGAATGCCTCAAAATGCTCTTCTTTGAGCTGATCGAAGGTAACGTCATTGCCGAGGCGCGTGTTAAAACGGAATTCAACCCCCAACTCTTCGATCATGGCCACTTCGCGGTCTATTACCTCTCTTGGCAGACGGTACCTCGGAATACCAACCATCATCATTCCTCCGGCCATGGGAAGTGCATCAATGACTACGATCCGATATCCTTTCAGGGCCAGGTAGTAGGCGGTGGTTAAACCGGCTGGACCTGCACCGATGATACATACCTTTCGTTTGTTGTCAGGGGCCTTTTCAGGATTATTATAAAGTCTCTCAGACATGGCCCTTTCCGCGGCAAACCCCTTTAGGTATTTAATGGATACAGGTTTGTCAATCCTCCCCCTTACACACATAAGTTCGCATGGATTAGTGCATACCAGGCCGCATACCCAGGGAAAAGGGTTGTCTTTTCGGATAAGTTCAATGGCCTCTGCATCACGGCCCTGACCTATGAGGGTTACATAACTGGGCACATCAATCCCTGCCGGGCACGCCATTTGACAAGGCGCTGGGGCGAGCTTTACACAGGCTGCATCCGGACAATTTCGTGTTTCAAGATGGCTTTGAAAAATTTCCCCCTGTTCTCCAATAATAAGAGAGATATCCTCGCCGGTTTTTCTGCATACCCCTTCAGGCCCTTCATTGGCAAGGGCCTTTGCGAGATCTTGTATGGTTGTTAGGTGATTGGGCCCTCCCCTCCCGGACGAGATATCTTCCAAAAGCTTTAATATCTCTTCCACCCGATGTTTGCATCTCGCGTTCTTGAGAAGACCCCCGGAAATAGTATTTGAGATCCTCTTTATGGTACCGGCAACGGGACAGGTTCCATTAGACATAAGGCGTTCATCCTGCGATTAAGATACCACCCGTGGTGGCATTTGAAGGGTTTACTCCAGGGAAGTAATGGCCTTTGCATAACGCTCCCGTCTAACAGGAGGCGCCGCCTCGGCCAGGCCGAAATGCAGGCAGTGGGTGGTACACACCGTTACGCATGCGGGTTTGTCGCCACTGTCAAGACGGTCCATGCAATAATCGCACTTAACCGACTTGCCGGTTTCCGGGTTCCACTGGGGGGCGCCCCAGGGACAGGCAGACATGCAGGTTTTGCACCCCACACATAGTGCTGGATCAACGAAAACTATGCCGTCTTGATCCCTTCTTTGCATAGCTCCGGTGGGGCATGCGGCTACACACCAGGGATCTTCACAATGAAAGCAGGGCATAAAGGTATAGGCAGCCTTGGGCAGACCTCCAATGAAGACTGGTCCGATGGTGATAATCTCACAGAGTTTGGGACCTACCGGGAGATTTTTGCTGCTCTTGCAGGCCACCTCACAACTATGGCAGCCTATGCACTTTTTGGTATCCTGAAACAGGTAGTACTTACTCATTATTTTCCTCCCATTCAGCCGAATGCTTTATTTAGACCGGGTTAACACTGACACAGGTGTGATGAAAGGCCGGGCTTCCTCCGATCATATCAGATACATTTTCCATCAGGAGCCCGTCATTCAGCCCTTTATTAAAAGAACGGGTGGCCGCCTGCGACTGATGACCGTACCCGTGGAGCATAAATACGGCCTCCGGATGGATAAAATCCGTCACGAATGCCTTAATGGTTCCTGATCCACGATCGGATGATACCTCCACCAGGGCCCCATCTTTCACGCCAAGCTCATCGGCTTTTTCTCTATTGATCCAGAGCACATTTTCAGGGGCGATCTCATTCAAATAGGGATTGTTTTGAGTGGAAATGTGGGTATGAAGGGCGCAGCGGCCGGTGATCAGTCTGAACCTCTTCTCACGCGGTGAGGGCATGGATTCATAGGGTGGAAAGGACTCAAATCCCGCGTCCTCCAATAAGGATGAGACAAGCTCTATCTTCCCGGAAGGCGTCTTGAATTTGATGCCGTCCTTTCGATCCCAAAAAATCTGTTTGTCGGTGTAGGGCAGAAAACCCTTGGCCCTGAAATCCTCGATATAAAACCCGGTTCCCTCTAACTGCCATTTGACCAGATCTTCCATAGTCTGAAAGGGAAAGTATTTTTCGATCCCTAAGCGTTCGCCGATCTGTTTAAGGATAATAGCACCCGGCCGGGTATCGTAACGGGGGGTTACCGCCTGTTGCCTCAAGAACATCTGTGGTTTGAGGCCGTTGGCCTGCTGCACAGAATCGGTCCGTTCCAAATATGTTGATTCGGGCAGGATGACATCCGAATACCAGGCAATGTCACTATAGTTGACGTCAATGGTCACAATCAGATCCAGCTTGTCTAAGGCGTCCCGGGTCATGTTGGTGTCGGGGATGGACATGAGAGGGTCAAAACGATAGTTGATCAATGCCTTTAAGGGATATGGGTCCTCATTCAGTATGGCATATGGGAGGATCTGGCCCACCCCATGGGCGGGATCCGGGAGGGGGAAGTCCGGGGTGCCGAGCTTATCGAACCGGGGTTGGTTGATTTCAGGAAAGTCCTGCTCTGTTAGCTTGCGTGCTGGTTTTTTACCCACCTCTCCTGGGCCCTTTTTTAAGAAAATACCCCCCTTTGCCTCAATACTTCCCATAAGGGCATTGAGGATCAGGATCGACCGTCTCATATAAATCTCATTGGTGTGGTTCGCGCCCCTGTACCCGAAATGAAAAATAACCGAAGGCTTGTCCTTTTCCAGTTCCCGAACCAATGACTCTATTTCGGATGCAGGGATTCCCGTCTCTTTTTCAGCCCATTGGGCCGTATAAGGCTGAATGAAGTCCTGAAGCTCTGCGAGGCCTGTAACCCAGCGTCTCACATATTCCGCATCGTAAAGTCTGTCTCTCAGAATTATATGGATCAGGCTGTAATTAAGGGCAAGATCCGTCCCGGGCCGGATCATCCAGTAGCGATTTGATTTGGTTGCAGTAACACTGACCCTCGGATCGATATAGGTGAGTTTTGCGCCCTTTTCAAGGGCTTCAGTCAAGGCGTTAGCCCCTTTTACCTCAATGGACTCAAAAAAATTCCGGCCATAAAAGACGATGTGCTTCGTATTCTTGTAATCCATACCCA
>JAOZQV010000270.1 GCA_029932035.1 Deltaproteobacteria bacterium
TGTGAGAATATGCTGAACAGGGAACTCGATTTTAACGAATTTGTATCTCAGTTACAAAGAGTACTCAGAGAGCAAGCCATAGGAATTCTTCGAATTGAAAAAGCTGATCTTGAGAACATGCGGTTTACATTGACAGTTGCTGAAGATGTTGATTGCTCTGGCCTGCCGCCCACCGATGAGGTTGTTTGTCAATATGATGAGGGATTTATTGCCGGCATTATGGAGGCCTATACCAGAAAACCTTTCTATGCAAAAGAGATTGACTGTTGGGCGAATGGTGACAGGTGTTGCCGTTTTAGTCTAAAGCTGCAGAGGGATACCGAATGATAGACAAAATTGCCGAAAAACTTGCAATGCTCTTGCAAGGCAAAATTACTGAGAAAATTGACACTGGAAAGATTGCTGGTGAACATGAACAAAATCTTGCAAAAATGCTGAATCAACTTATAAACTTCATGCAGGAGGTACATGATTTCATCATTCCGTTATCGAAAGGGGAATTAGCCGAGATAAAAATTTCGCCAAAGAATTTTTTCGGATCACCCTTCAAGGAATTGCATTCCCGCTTACTTCATCTCACTTGGCAGGCAAACCAAGTAGCAAATGGTGATTTTAGCCAGCGAGTCGACTTTATGGGTGATTTCTCTGAAGCATTTAACTCTATGATTGTTTCTCTCGATAATAACGAAAAACTACTAAAAAGGAAAATCGATGAGCTGGAGAAAGCTCTTTCTCATATTAAAAGTCTGGAAGGTATTTTGCCAATATGTTCTAACTGTAAAAAAATAAGAATTGAGGGAACTGACCCAAAACAACAAGACAGTTGGGTGCAAATAGAGAGTTATATAAGCGAAAAGACAGAAGCTCAATTTTCACATTCCATCTGTCCGGAGTGCATAAAAAAGCTCTATCCAGACTTTAAAAATGGGCTATCGGGATAGGGAGGAGTCTCACAACCTCCCCCCTCCCACACCACGCAGCATACTGGTCCGTAGTGCGCGATTCGGTTGATCAGGCAGAATCAGATCCAGGGGAACGAACGAGATGGGGCCACGCTAACTAAGGTGAATTCGTCATAAAATATCAATTTGGCTCTTCATACAGCAAGTACAGGTTATTTTGCAAGAAATGCGAATATTTTTGCGAAATTAGGATTTACTTTGTAATTTTTTTTTGCTATCCTTGTAATTAATAGTCAAAAGATGTTATTTGTTCTACCTTATAGGAAGCCGTCAGAGAATGGCTTCGGACCGAGAACGAACCTTATGTGGAATGAAGAAAAATAAGGAATAGAAGGAGGCCCTGATGGAAGAGCAAAAATTGAAAGGGGATAATGCCCGTGACAACCTAACGGATCTCTGGGATGAGAAGTCTGATTTCTTGAACGATGAGGTGGATGATTCCCTCCCTGAATTGGATCGCTGGAACGATGAGTTGAAAGAGTTACTCTCTGATGAAGAAAGGCCTCCCGAACATCAAACTGTTAGCCCAGAACCGGTTGTTGAATTGAAGGCCGTGGAGACCAAACTCAAGGAGCCAGTCACTGAGGAAGAGATTATTGAGCCTCCGAGAAAGAGAGGGCAAACTATTACGGATAAACAGTTGTTTTTACTTATCAAAAAGTATAAGCAAGCAAACATAATCTGTGACGTAACAGGAATGACACTTCAGACGCTCCGGAACAGAGTCGGACATATCTGTTACAAACTTAAGAAGTACATCGCCGTGGAGGGGCTCTATAGAGACACCGACCCTGTAGAATTTAAGAGCGATGGAATAAGGGTTTCAACAGGCCATTTAGTCGAAACTGATTTTAAACTCGGCGATCGGTTCATGGTCGGTTTTAAAGATGGATACATCATCCTTGCCCGTTTGCCAAAATCGTCAAATCCCTGATCGTAAAATGCCTATCCGCCATTCTCTCGCCCCTACTCTGCCGCCCCGTGTCCCCATCAGGCGTTTTGCCGGGGACATTTAACCCCTTATCCTCTGACGAGCTTCCGTCGAGTCCTCTGGGTTCCAAGATCTGGGAATTGATCGCCTTGGAGGAGGGGTAGAACCGAATAAAACGTAATTAGCCGCTGACTTGAGAAAGGTGGAAATATAATAATTAAGGAGGCTTAGAAAATGCCAAAATCGATCAAAACAACCTTTTCTTTTTTGTCCCTTAGAAATACGGCCATAACTATATTCGTCCTTATTGGTTTTACAGTCACGTTAGCGGCATGTGCCGCAATCCAAAATAGGGATGCCATCGGGATGGAACGTGTGCTCGCTGCTTCGGGGTTCCAGATGCGCTTGGCAGACACACCCCAAAAACTTGACCACTTGAAAAGCATGACCCAGCGGAAACTCGTCCTCCATCAGCACGATGACAAAATCTATTACGTCTACGCAGATGCGACTTCATGCAAATGCCTATATGTGGGCAACGAAAAGGCCTATCAGCGCTACCAAAGGCTGTCAATTGAGAAGAATATTGCAGAGAACCAACGCATGGCCGCGGAAATAAATGAAAATGCCTCCATGAATTGGGGCATGTGGGGGCCCTGGGGCCCTTGGGGACCGGCCGGTCCATGGGAGTAGCAGAGGTTATCCCACCTTCGGACGAAACCTTCGACTGGTTGCAGGGTACGTGAGTCACGAGTAGTCCCCATTTCCCAATCCCACACAAATATCCTTGCCGGGCAGAGCCAGATAATATAGAGATCTTCCCATCATTTTCTGAAGGAACCCCCCATGTACCTAACATCGAAAAAATCTGTTTGGTTATCTGTCTACTGCATCATTTTTCTATTGGTGGTCTTCTATGGCAACGCGTTTTGCTCTGAAAGCGGCCCTGTCGTCATTAAAACGCTGGTGTTACCCAGCCGTGAATGCAACCGGATGCAACCGGAGATATTTCATGCCCTGACCGATGCCGGGAGACACCTTAAAGACCGCCCGATCGTCAAGTTCAAATTTACCGTTTTCAACCCCTATTTTTCCAAGAGCGCCCTCGAAAGTGACTATGTGTCCAAACAAATGGCCATTTTGCATCTTTTGAGGCAGAGCGTACCTAAAGTAGTCGAAATGAAATACAAGTCCTCCCCGGAAAGCAACCTCAAGAGCCAGCTCCTGAAAGTCATTACGGACAACCCCGATTCACTACTTGGCCAGGCCAATAAGGTCTCCCTTTTTGATGTGACAACCATAGCTTAGTATGGTAAATAGTAACTTCTCAATAAGCTCGGGCGAATCAACTGGATTCCCGCTTTCGCGGGCATGACTGAATGAGCTAAGTGCCCGCGAAAGCGGGAATCCAGGAATGTGGCATACCAAAGCACTTATCCGAACTTATTGAGAAGTAACGATAAACAGAGAAAATCGGACGTAATGTTGAAATTCTGTTTTGAAAGGAGAGAAATCAATGCCTGATATGGATGAAATAAAGGAAGCGAGTCAATATAACACCCAGATTGCCCAAAAAGCCGAGGGTTTTTTCCTAAAAGGCTCCAATTCCCTTGGATGGGGCATGAAGGACCGGTTGGCCCGCATATTCAGCCCGGTGTCGGGTCGAACCGTAATGTTAGCCTTTGACCACGGCTACATCATGGGACCCACATCAGGGCTTGAACGGATGGATTTGACCATTCTGCCGCTGATCGAGTACGCCGACTGCATCATGTGTACCCGGGGCGCCTTGCGTACGCTTGTGCCGCCAACAGCGGGTAAGCCGGTCTCCTTGCGCTATTCGGCAGGGAGCACGGTTCTGACTGAACTGAATGATGAGTGCGTCATGGATATCGAGGAGGCCGTCCGTCTCAACGCCTCACTCCTTGCCGTCATGGTGGCCGTGGGCGACAAGTTCGAGGCGCTAACCATTCGCAATCTGACGAGGGCGGTAGACATGGGAACCCGTTACGGAATTCCTACTCTCGGTGTGACCGCGGTGGGCAAGGACATGGCCCGGGACGCGCGTTACCTGTCCATGGCATCCCGTGTCTGCGCCGAAAACGGAGCCCACGTGGTTAAGACCTACTTCTGTGAAAACTTTGAGCAGGTGGCCTCAACCTGTCCGGTGCCCATCGTGCTTGCCGGAGGAAAAAAATTGCCTGAATTAGATGCCCTTCACATGGCGTATCAGGCCATCGACCAGGGGGCCTCAGGGGTGGATATGGGCCGCAATATCTTCCAGGCCGGAGACCCGATAGCCATGATCCAGTCTGTTCGGGCCGTGGTGCATGACCGTGAAAAGCCGGAGAAGGCCTATGAGCTTTATAACACCCTGAAAAATGAAAGATAGCCTGCCTGTGACAAGTAAAATGTTACATTTTTCTACCTTTTTATATGACCAACTGGGGCTATCCCGTGTATAATATACGGAAAGGGTGTGGGGAACCGGATAAGGCCTTTGCCATAAGAGAGAATAAACGTCAAACGTAGACCCCTCACCCTTGACCGCCGGTCCAGACCGGTTGGGGGGTGGAATGAGCCTGCGAACAAAACTTCTACTGATCCTGTCTGCCATCGTCATGGGCGCAGCCGCGTCAGCGTCCATGATTGTCTACATTATCGCGCGCGCCGAGCTTGAACAGGGGGCCGAAAGGCGCCTGAGGGGCGATGCGGTGATGCTCGCTGAATTGGTCCAACGTCGATTCGATGCCGAGCTGCGCAGGTTTGAGCATTGGGCGGCAATGCCCATGGTCATTCGCACGGCCCTGAATTATAACGACCCGGAGCTGCTGTCCGCCTTTGACCACTACTTCTCCACCGTTGTCGCCCGCGAACCCTATTCGAGCATCTACCTGATCAATCGGGAAGGCGACTGTGT
Source organism: Deltaproteobacteria bacterium (assembly GCA_029932035.1). GTDB lineage: Bacteria > Desulfobacterota > DSM-4660 > Desulfatiglandales > Desulfatiglandaceae > Desulfacyla. The sequence goes on from JAOZQV010000270.1 coordinate 4,814, forward strand.
GGCCTGTGACGATCCCCGCCGTATTTACCACCCCTACGCCCGAAATGTGGTGAGCAAGAAACCGGATGCGCAGGCTGGATTTGCCGGGACACCCAGTATCGGGCGTAGCCTGTTGAGTCCGGCCACCGGCCGACCGGTGGTACCGCTGACCGCACCGGTGCGGCACAAGGGGAAAGTAGTGGCCATTCTGCGGACAAGCGTGGACATGGGGCGTCTAAATCGGGAACTGTTCACATCCCTACGCCTCGAGAACGAAGAGAGATCTTACATGTTTGATCCCTCTCTGCCCCTCGGTTTGCCCAAGGGGAAACAGCTCCACACGCCCACCGACCTGGCGCCCTACGCACCGCCCCCCGCTGCGCTGCGAGCCGCATTCGATGAGACGTCGAACAGCGTCTTCCGTTACCGTGACCACAGCGGAGAACATCTGGTCGCCTCGTCCCGGATGCGGCATCTTCCCTGGGTATTCCTGGCCTCACAGTCCATGTCCGTGATACTTGCTCCGGTTCGGGCCCTGCGACAGACCACGGCAGTTGTCGTTGCTTTGATGTTGGGGCTCCTGGCCATTGCGATCTTCCGA
>JAOZQV010000271.1 GCA_029932035.1 Deltaproteobacteria bacterium
ACCTTTGAGTCGGATGTCGATGGCAAGTCCTCCAGGGCCGATTACCGGTTCTTTGTAGGTTATGTTGATGACATCCGGGACGTTTCCGACTTCCTTACGCCAGCGGGTAACCATATCATCTATGCGTGTGTTGCGTTTTTCTGCGCCCAGAAGGTCAGCGGACACTGTGGCAACATGGGGGCCGAATTCAAAGGAGTCAATATTATAATTAAATTGGACATTGATGTTCTCCACTAAAGACTTTTTTCCTGGCTGCAGAGGGGTAAGATCTGCATCAACCTTTTTCAATGCCTTAACGACCCTCTCTACTACCGCCTCGGTGCGGGAGAGGGGAGTGCCCTGGGGAAGGAGTATTCGGGCCTGTAGCACGTCGCCATCAATGTCCGGGAAAGCCCGCATCTTCAGAAATCCCCCGGCCAACATGCCCACGGAAATGAGAAAAATGCTCAGGACCATCCCGCAAAAGAGATAGCGCCACGACACCGCCCAGTCCACAATCCGGCCTAAGATCTTCTCCCTAACCCCTTCGATAAAGGCGTCAAAGCGTTGTCTAAATCTGGAAGGCGCGTTTTCTTTGATCCCTTTCAGGGAATGAGCCAGGTGGTTGGGAAGGATACAGAACGCTTCAACAAGACTGACACTCAGGGTCAGGGTAAGGACCACCGGCATAACCCACATTACCTTCCCTATGTCACCTTCTATGAAGAGGGCGAGAGAGCCGAAAATGAAAAGCGTGGTCAGGAAAGAGGAGATAACCCCTGCTCTCACCTCGGTCACCCCGTCAACCACTGCGGCAAGAGGGGTTTTCCCTCTCTTGAGCTGCGTGGCCACATTTTCGGAAATGACGATGGCATCGTCCATCAGAAGCCCGACTGCCATGAGAAGGCCCACCATTGTGAATAAATTGAGGGAAAAATCTATCATTTCCATGAAAAAAATTGCGCCTAAAAAAGAGATCGGCAGGCCCATGGCAACCCAGAACGAAAAGCGGAAGGAGAAGAATAGCCACATAGTTAGAAAAACGAGTGCCAGTCCCTCGATGCCGTTGATCGCTAACATGTTCAACCGATCCCGCACGACCTCAGAGACATTTTGCGTGATAATAAAGCTGACCTCCGGTGGCGCCATTTTTCGTTCCCGTTCAAGAAAGGTCTCTACCGCGTCCATGATCCTGAGGGCGTCTTCGGCCTTGGTCTTAGAGATTTGCAGCACACCGGCGCGTTTGCCGTTGAAGAGGATCTTCTCTTCATCAAGTTCAAAACGATCCGTGATTGTAGCAATGTCACCGAGACGGATTTCAGCGCCTGTATCTCCGGAGACAACAATCAGATTTTCAAATTCCGGCACTGACCGGCGTTCATCGGCGAATCTGATAAGCAGGTCGGCGTCTTTGGTTTCAACAATCCCTGAAGGGAGGTCCACACTCTGCCGGGCGATTGTATCAGCTACCTGGGAGACACTCAGACCCAACTGCATCAGTGTGATAGCCGGGATCTCTATCCTGATTTGATGGTCAGAGAACCCGAGGACCTTGACCTGTGAGATCAACTCGGTGCGAAGCATGCGATCCTTGACCTGTTCGCAAAATGCCTTCAAGTGTGGCACTGACATGGGACCTGTTATGGCCACGGATACCACCAAGTCAGTTTTGCCAAGTTGTTTGACCACCGGTTGTTCTATCTTGTCCGGAAAATCATCAATGGCCTCAACAGCGGTTTTGACGTCATTTAAAAACTGAACCATGTCGCCGCCGTCCCGCATCTCCACCACTATTCGTCCCTGGTTTTCACGGGCCTCGCTCCGGATCTCGTAGATATCTGTGACATCGTCCAATGCCTCCTCTACGCGCTGGCAGACAGCACTTTCTACATTTTCTGCTGTTGCGCCGGGGTATTCTGCTGTGATCTGGACTTCGGTGGGAGCAAAATCCGGAAAGGTTTCTCTGCGAAGGTCTCTAATTGTTAGAAGCCCTAAGAAGAGAAAGATAATCATAAGGAGGTTGGCGGCAGTGGGGTGGGACGCAAAGTAGTGAATAAAGGAGCCCTGGCCTTTCATTTTACCGGCGCCTCCCCGGTCGCATAGGCAATAAGGGATTTAAGGAGATTGTTGTCGGTCTGTGGGACGAGCAGCATCCCTTCTATGGCCGGGATTATATCCGTGACAATGACTTTTTCACCGGGAGTTATCCCCTTTTTTATCGAGATTAGATCTCCCTGGGAGTAGTCCACAGTGACACTTCGTCTCTCTAAACGGTTTTGAGCGCCAACAATGTACACTATTCCCTGGTGCAGAGCGGAGCGGGGGATGACCACGCTTTTCGGCCTCGGCCTGCCCCTAAGTTCCACCTCACAGTACATGTTTTTTATTAAAGGCGGTCTAACCCCGAACCTGGCCTGTCTGTATGTGTTGTCAACAACTACATACATGCCCACGGTCCCTGTCTGGGGGTCTAAGGTTTCGCTGGGACGGGAAAATCGACCCTTCCACTCGATGGTTTCTCCGCCCATATTCAGACGGACAACCGCGCTGAGCCCGAAGGCCTTCATGACCATTTCCTTGTCCACTTCGGTAGCAATAGGCTTCCCCTCGCCCTGTTCTACAAGAGGTTTTATAAGGGAAAGTGGCATCTGAGCAAGTATCTCCGAAGATCCTATGTCGTAGGCCTCGGCTAAGACCTTGCCGGGTTGAGCATATTGGGCTAATTCCACGTTTACCTTACTGATGCGGCAGTTAAAGGGCGCCCTGATGGTCGTCTTTCCCAGGTCTAACCGGGTGTCCTTAACTCGTGACCTGGCAGAGGAAATTTTTGCAGAGAGGGCCTGTTTTTGCGCAGGGATTCGGTCGAAGGTATTTTGAAGATCCTGCACCTTTGCCTGCTGGGCAAGAAATCGCTTTTCTTCCTGATCGACCGCTGATCCCGAAATGATCTTTGCCTTGGCCAGTTTGAGCCTTCTATCAAGCTCCTTTCTGCTCAGTTCAAGCGAGCTTTTCTCTACTTTCAATGAACGCCTGATGTTTTTCTCTTTCTGCTCAAGCTCTCTGAACTGGGCCTGCAGTTCTTTTACACCGGCCTCGCCTCGAGATTGTGCAAGATCGTAAGAAGAGGGGTCGATGCGCAAAAGGATAGCCCCTTTTGCGAGCAGGGAGCCTTTCTTCATATCCGGGTGGATTTCAACGATTGTGCCGCCCACTTCAGCAACGGCCTCCCATACCTGGCCTGGCTGGACCTTGCCGTAACCAATGGCCCTTGGCATGACAGAGAGAAGGGGGGCTGGTATGACCCTGACAGCACGAGGCTGTTCCGAGATCTGGTCACGTTTCGGTTTCTGGCTTGACCTGATCAACAGAATGAATATGACCACGCCCAGGGCAATGGCCGGGAAGATCAGGAGCTTTCTGAATTTTTTAGAAGAGCTCATGGGTATGTATTCCTCATCATTGTCATTTGTCTTCCGGGTCAACATAGGAGAAAAGCGCTTGGGTGTCAATGGGAGGCGTAAAATGAGGAGGCGTAAGGCGTTAGGCTCAAGGCGCAAGGAAAACAACCCGGAATCCGTAACCAGCATCATTCGATTTCGGAATGCGGATTATCGATGAAATCTGAAATTGGAGAGGAGCTTCATATAAAATTGACATCGCAAAGCGATACAACAAATATTCAATAGTCAATATTCAGTTAAAAAGGTATCCCCGCTTAAAAACGGGATCTTCGACAAGCATCCAGCTTTGAAAACCTTGCCATTAACAGTCCCAGAAATGCAAAAAAACCTGAAGATATGAAAAGCATATTCAGACCAATATGACTCGCCAACCACCCCGAAACAACTGCGCCGGTGATAAAACCCATATCATATACCGCCGTAAAGATGGACATGACTGCCGGTTTTTCCTTTATTGATCCGTAGGAAGCGGCCAAGGCATTATGGGTGGCAAAGAGGACCCCCATACCGGTCCCGAAGAGTATGGCCGTAATGGAGAAGATCAGAGAGTGGATCGTGTTGGGGATAAGTATGATGCCTAATGAAAGAAACGGATACGCCATACAGAGTAAAAAGAGTTTTCCATAACGGTCAATGGCCCCTCCGACACAGATGAGAATGATTATGGCTGTGAAATATGAGACAAAAAAGAAGCGGCCACTGGAAGCATCATTTTGGGCGGCAATGAGGGCCAGGAAATTTGCAACAGTGGCCTGCGAGTGGGCGAAGATTATTGTGGAACATAAAAGAAAGAAGAAAGAGCGGTCTTTTAGAAGCGGGAGATATCTTACGCCGATGTGATCTCCTTGCTGGCCCAGCGGGAGAGCAGGTCTCAGGCCGATAATTAGTGCTGCCCATGCTAAGATTACAGATAGTGCGGCAGCCATGTAAAGGCCGTGAAAACCGTACTGGCTGATCAGGGCCTCGCCAATGGAAGGGGCGAAACCGATGGCGGCCATGATCGATACCCCGATCATGCTGAAGGCCGCTCCCCTTTTGAGGGGGGAAATTTCTCTCGCAAGCAGAGAAAAACTCCCGGCAATAAAGGCCGAAAATCCGACCCCGTGAACCACCCTTACAAATAGCAATAGAGGGCTAAATTCCGTTATCAGATTGTAGCTCAAAGAGGCAGCAAAACTCAGGAGTAGCCCTAAGGAAATGACACGGTATTCCCCTTTTCGTATGGCCAATTTACCGAAAAAAGGCCTGGAAAGGACCGCAGCGATGGAAAAAATACCCATAATCCACCCTGTGGCATGCTTATCGTTTCCCATGGCATCAAGAGCCAGAGGATAGAGGTAGAGCAGCCCCAGGTTGGTGAAGACGAGAAAACAGCAGAGGTTGAGAAAGGCAAAGGGCCTGTTCCACAGGGTGTCGATAGTGGCGTCTCTATTTTCGCTCAGAAGGGTCAATGTGAATCCATAGTCACAGCCTTCTCCCGCAATATGGGCAGAAGCGGAATTCTGGTTTTAGAGGCTGGCTGCAATAGGGACATGTGCGACCTGTATCCTTAGATCGGTGATCCCAGACATCTCCTGATTCACCTGCGAGGCTCCCGCAACTCTGACACTGTAAGAACGACTCCCCCTTCTTGACCCGAAAAATAGGCAGGAAGAAGAGGGACAGGTAGTGGTCAACCCTCTTGAGGCGTGCCTGATAAAGCCCACACGCCTGGCATATCCTGGGATGTTCTTCCAGGGTCACGGTCTTTGGTTGTATTCCGGCAATGAAAAAAAACATGGTTACCCTAAACCGGTGAAGCCGGAGAAGTGGCTAAAAGAAGGTTGTTTAGGCTGTAGACTGTTAGGCTATTAGGCTTCTAACAGCCTTCAGCCTTTCCTTTGTTACATCGTAAGTGCCAACAAGTTGATGTTTGATG
>JAOZQV010000272.1 GCA_029932035.1 Deltaproteobacteria bacterium
CCAATATTCGCCTTAGGTTCTTCTGTCAATTGAATTTCCCCGAACATACTCTCATATTTTGCAATATTCTCATTTAAGGCGGCAACGATTCGCTTAGCGTGCCCGGGACTTACAATGACCCTTGAAGTGACAGAGCCCGCTGGAGCAGCTACCATAAGAAAATCCATAATAAACTCTTCCTTAGTATGCGAGACCACCATGTTGTTCGCATACACTCCCCCCTGTAAATTATCCGGGAATTTCACCTGAATCTCCTTTTTGCCATTAGGCATAAACTTATCTCCTTTTAAATGGTGATTTCTCAGGACTCGACGTATCCGTGGTTCTCCCTCTATCTTCTGTGGGTTTTGATAAAATCTTTGATCCGTTCAATACCCTTGATGATGTTTTCATTTGATGTGGCGTATGAAAATCTTACGTGCTGTCCTTCTCCCGGCACCCTCATGCCAAAGTGAATATCTGCCAAAACTGCCACACCCGCATCGTAGAGGAGCCTTTTCCTGAGTTCCTCTGAATCTGATGCCCCCACGATCTTGCACAGTTCGGTTATGTTCGGCCAGGCGTAGAATGCGCCACCCGGCGAAAGACAGGTTACGCCTTCAACTCCATTGAGACCACTTACGATGAGATCCCTTCTTTCCTTAAATATGGCCATCATCCTGTCAGGTTCTTTCTGAGAACCTTTAAGGGCCTCAACCATGGCCCACTGGGTCATATGATTGGGGCATGAGGTGGTGTTGGTCATCCAGGTGGAAAAATACGGGGCAAGCTTTTTGTTGACAGCATAGCCAAGTCTCCAGCCCGTCATGGCATATGTTTTTGAAGCGCCGTCACAAATAACTGTCCTTTCAAGCATCCCTGGGATACTTGCAATACTTTCAAATTGTCCTTCGTGCACCATTCTGGAGTACACTTCATCCGAATAGACCCACAGGTCATGTTTAATGGCTGTTTCAGCGATCTTTTCAAGAGTCTCCTGTGTAAGGACGCTTCCGGTCGGATTATGCGGCGAGCAGAGGATGAGGAGCTTTGTCTTAGGGGTTATCAGTGATTCCAGCTTGTCAACGTCAAAACTAAACCCCTTGTCTTCAAGAAGATGGAGCGGGACCGGAACTGTGCCCTGTGCAACGGCCTGAGTGGAATATATAGGGAAACCTGGATTGGGGTAAAGCACCTCATGTCCCTGCCCGTAGTCGGTAACAGAGAGCAGTGTAAATCCTATGAAGGGCTTTGCGCCGTTAGCGATAACGACCCAATCAGGTTCGACCTCTATGCCACGTGTCCTCCATACATATTCTGCAACAGCCTCCCTGAGTTCAGGAATGCCGGCGCTCGGTGTATACCCGTGCCTGCCATCTCTAATGGCCTCCATTCCCGCCTCACATATATTTGGCGGCGTGTTGAAATCGGGCTGACCAATACAGAAACTGATGATTTCTCTGCCCTGGGCAATGAGGTCGTTCACCTCTTTGAGTACGACAAACGCATTTTCTGTACCCAATCCGGATGTTCTGAATGAAACTTGCGGCATGTTTACTCTCCTTTCTTATTCACGCAGCAGGGCCACCGGCGAAGGCGCTAAGCTCGCAAAGGGAAGAAACTATATTTAAAAGACCTATCAAGAAAATGATGGAGCGAATCCCGCCAGGCGGGACACAAATATTCAATTTTCAATAGTCAATAGTCAATTCCGGCTTCGCCGGGTTAGATATAATTAAATCAAGGCACTGCTTTACGTCAAGGGTTCATCTCAAAGTCATATTGAAACAATAATTTGCCGGCCCCCTTCTTTTCTCAATTGGTCTCAATCGTTGGGTAACCATTTCCAAGCTGCATCAAGACCTGCGAGAGAAATTCTTGACATCTGGCCTTAACATCCGTAACACTGTTTGAGCTGTATGCCGGCATCGTCGGTAAAAAGCGATTGAAACATATCAAAGATTTGATTCCCGTTATACCGGAATCTGCGTCCCATTCAATTAAAAAGGGGATAGGAAGAGTAATGGATAGGCCGGAAGTTTCAGTAATCATTCCCACGAATAATGAAGAACAAACCATCGGGGGGATCATAAAGAAAATCAAAGCCCTCTATCCTGAGTTTGAGATTATCGTTATCAATGATGGCTCGACAGATGAAACAGGGGCAGTAGCCAAGGATGCAGGAGCCATTGTGTACAGTCATCCGTACAATATTGGTAATGGGGCTGCCATAAAGAGTGGAATAAGGATCGCTTCGGGTGAGATTCTGGTGTTTATGGATGGAGATGGCCAGCATAATCCTGAAGATATTGGAAGGTTGATCAAATGGTTCCCCGATTATGACATGGTCGTAGGGGCCAGGTCAAAGGGTCATCAGGCCTCATGGGTTCGTGCCTTAGGGAACAAAATATTCAACTGGCTGGCCTCGTATGTGTCAAAATTTGCCATTGAGGACTTGACCTCGGGATTCAGGGCTATAAAATCAGGTGTGGCGTATAATTTACTGTACCTTCTCCCCAATACCTATTCCTATCCCACTACCTTAACCCTCGGTGTCTTGAGGAATGGGAAAAGTGTGAAATATACCTCAATAGAAATCCAAGGCAGGGAAAAAGGGAAGAGCAAGATACGAGTATTCAGAGATGGTGTAAGATTTTTTATGATTATAACCAAGATCTGCGGCCTCTACTCTCCTCTCAGGATATTTCTCCCTGTCAGCTTCATCATGTTTTGCTTAGGCTTAGGTCATTATCTCTATACCTTCCTCACTGCCGGGCGGTTTACGAATATGAGCGCTCTCCTATTCACGACTTCTGTCCTTATTTTCATGATGGGCCTCATTTCAGAGCAGATCTCCCAGATGCGTTTTGAGAGGAGTGAAGGGGATAAATTTGTTTAGAGGGGAAAGCGCCTAAAGTTTGAAGTGCCTAAAGTTAAGGACTACTCCGTCCAGTGGGGGAACCTTTGAACGTATTAGCGGTTACTCTCGATTTTGCTTGCATTATGACAAGATACCCTTATAATAGGCATGTCTTACACTAAATAGACCCCTGTTTACAGCATCTTCAGAATAAAAATGGACCGTATTGCAGAGAAAAGACTGGCTGACTGGCTGGATTCAAACTATCGCAAACCCTTGATTATTCGAGGAGCCCGTCAGGTAGGAAAATCAACTTTGGTCAGGCAGTTTGCTGACCATAAGAAATTGACCCTCCATGAAGTCAATCTCGAACGGCATCCAACGTTGGTCGAGGTATTTAAAACACAGGATACCGGAAAGATCCTTCGGGAACTTGAATTTGTCTGTGGGAAGGGACCGATTTCAGGGAAGGATGGGTTGCTTTTCTTAGATGAAATACAGGCGGTGCCGATCGCAATTCAGACCCTTCGATATTTCTATGAAGATCATCCTGAGCTACCGGTAATTTCAGCCGGCTCCCTCCTTGAATTTACAATGTCCAAACATTCCTTTTCCATGCCCGTGGGTCGGGTCGAATACCTCTACCTTGGTCCCGTAACCTTTGAAGAGACCTTAGCGGCGATGGAAAAAAGCTTTTTGCTCGATTTGTTAGGTAATTATCACTTGCATGAGGTTTTTCCTCAATCCGCTCACGACCAATTACTGGAACTACAAAGAGTCTGGCTCCTGGTGGGGGGGATGCCTGAGGCAATCCAGCGATTCATCGAAACTAATGCGCTCGACGCGGTATTTGATGTTCATGCCTCGATTATTGAGACATACAAAGACGACTTTGCAAAATATGCAACCCAGGCCGACCTGCTCCGTCTTCATAAGGTATTTAGCTATGTCCCGATGACTGCCGGCGAGAAATTCAAATACGTTCGCGTAGACCCCGAGGAGCAATCCAGAGAACTACGCAAGGCTGTTGATTTGCTTGAAAAAGCACAAATTATAATGAAAGCCTGTCATACGGATGCATCCGGTTTGCCGCTTGGCGCTACCATAAACAGACGAATATTTAAGCCTTTTTTCCTGGATTGTGGCTTGATGAATACCATTTGCGGCGTTCAATGGATATCATTGAACGAACTTAAGCGAAAGTCATTTGTCAACAAAGGTCATGTGGCTGAACAGTTCATCGCGCAACATCTTGCCTTCATCGGAAAAAACAATGTAAGCCCGGTTTTGACCTACTGGTTGCGCGAAGGGAAGGCAGGAAACGCTGAGGTCGATTTTATCACGCAATTAGGACAAGCAATTGTTCCTGTTGAGGTTAAGGCAGGCAAGAGCGGATCACTCAAGTCACTCCAGCAATTTGTTAATCAAAAAAAGGCCCGGGTCGGTGTTCGTTTTGATTTAAACCTACCATCATATCAACATGTTTCCCACGCTCTCAGCCAAGGAGGAGAATCTGTTCAAGTTGAATTTGATCTTTTATCTCTCCCTCTTTATATGATAGAGGAACTGCCCAGAATCTTTGGTGACATTGTAGTAAACGACTATCAGGGGTTATGAAATCACGAATTCTCTTTATTACCCGGAACTATCCGCCCAAGGTGGGAGGCCTTGAGGAGTACAGTTATAATCTGATCAGAGAATTTGAATCACGTGAGACCACCTGTAAAATCACCCTTTCAAAGTCTATAAAACATCTCATCTGGTTTTTGCCCTATTCCTTTTTTAAGGCACTCTATCTAATCCGCAAATATTCCGTTCAATCGGTACACCTTTGTGACGGTCTCCTTGCACCAGTCGACCTTTTTCTAAAGGTCCTGACAGACTCTAAAGTCACAGTAACCATTCATGGGCTGGATATTACCTATAGGCATCCCTTCTATCAGAGGTTTATTCCCTGGTGTATATCAAGGCTGGATGGCATCGTATGCGTAAGCAGATCAACTCGTGACGAATGCGTGCTCAGGGGCATTCCATCCTCGATTTGCACAGTCATCCCTAACGGGATAAGGCCGGATCAGTTATTTTTCCAGCAACCAAAAAGCGAACTGCGCCGCAAACTGGAGAATGTGATCAGTTTATCTCTGGATAATAAGAAAGTCCTTTTTACTATTGGGCATTTGGTAAAAAGAAAAGGCGTGGCATGGTTTGTGGAAAATGTCATGCCGCGCCTCGAAGGTGCGTACTTATACGTGGTTGCGGGCGAAGGACCTGAACGAAGAACGATTCAAGAAATAGTTTATCGTTCCAATCTGCAAGACCGTGTGCTGCTTTTAGGCGAGGTATCAGACGGGGACCGGAGCATTATCTACAACGCCTCGGATATTTTTGTTATGCCTAACATAACAGTTCCTGGTGATGTGGAGGGATTCGGGATTGTTG
>JAOZQV010000015.1 GCA_029932035.1 Deltaproteobacteria bacterium
ATATCCTCATGGGCATGGAACTCTCCATGCAAAGCATCATGGGGTTTGTTTCTTTGGCGGGAGTAGTGGTCAACGACTCTATCCTCCTTGTAGAATTCATCAAGCTGAGGCTTAAAGAGGGAAAGGATATCTCTGGAGCGGCCCGAACAGCGAGCAGACAGCGCTTCCGGGCCGTACTCCTGACCTCGTTGACCACCATAATGGGGCTCCTCCCTCTCTTGGCCGAGCGCAGTGTCCAGGCCCAGATACTTATCCCCATGGCGACAAGCTTGGTATTCGGGCTCCTCGCCTCTACGGTCATGGTCCTTGTGGTCATCCCTGCCCTCTACACCATTCTTGGTGATTTTGGCCTTACCTCAGCCGCCAACAAATAACATTCGCAATACTTTTTTTGACAGGATTTACGAGATTTGCTGGATCGACAATAGGTAATTAACAAGACAACAAAAATAGGAGGTAGAAACGTGAACAATGAAACAAAAAAGAAGGTTCTTGTACTGCTGGGAAGTCCCCGCAAAAAAGGAAACAGCACCATTCTGGCCCAGGAAATAGCCAGGGGCGCCGAATCAGTCGGAGCGAGGGTTGAAACGTTGTACATAAACGGTATGGATATCAAGGCGTGCCAGGCATGCTGGACCTGCCAGAAGGAAGAGAGCAAGGGATGCGCTATTGATGATGACATGCAGGCTATCTATCCCAAGCTGGTCGAAGCGGACTCCTGGGTCATTGCCAGCCCGGTTCACTGGTTTAACATGTCAACCCAGACTAAGCTGTGGCTGGACCGTTGTTTTGCCCTGGAAAAATATGGAAAGAATCCTTATCAAAAAAAAATCGGTATCGCCATGACCTTTGGCGACACCGACCCGTTCACCTCGGGCTGTATAAATGCCATACGATGCTTCCAGGACAGCTTCAGATATGTTGGGGCGAAGATTGCCGGAATAGTATATGGAAGTGCTATGAACGCCGGCGATATCAGCCGGAACACTGACCTCTTGAAAACAGCAAAGAAGCTGGGAAAGAAGCTGGGAAAATAGTTTAAGGAGTTAATTAAATGAAATTTCATCAGTCCACATCAGAAGAGGTTCTCAAGCATTTTTCATCAACAATAAATGGCCTCAGTGAGAGGGAGGTGGAGGAGAGGATTGCCCGGTATGGTCCCAACGAAATACGACGCGAGCGTGAGATCTCTCCGATCAAGATCCTTCTGGCTCAATTCAACAGTTTCATTGTCTACATACTGATCGGTGCCGTTTTCCTATCATTCATACTCCAGGAATATATCGACAGTGTTGTGATCATCGCCATCCTTATCGTGAACGCGATTCTCGGTTTCTTCCAGGAATACAGGGCAGAGAAGGCCATAGAATCACTCAAGAAAATGGCAGTTCTTCAGACCACTGTCATAAGGGATGGCCGCAAGATGAGAATCAGCAGCAGCGAACTGGTTCCCGGAGATATAATCGTCTTCGAATCCGGAGATCGGATACCTGCCGATGCCCGAATCATCGAAGGATATGTATTGGAGGTCATGGAATCATCGTTGACAGGTGAGAGTCACCCTGTGAACAAGGACCCGGCGCCCATCCATGACACAAGCACATTAGGGAACATGAAGAATATGGTTTTCGGAGGCACAAATGTCGCCAATGGCTCCGGGAAAGCGGTCGTAGTAAAAACAGGGATGGACTCTGAGATGGGAAAGATCGCTGAAGCGATTGAATCTGTTGAAGACGATGAAACTCCGCTTCAGAAAAAACTGGACATATTAGGGTGGAAGCTCGGAATCCTGACACTTGTGATTTGTGGGGTCATAATCGCTTTCGGTATCTTCAAGGGAGGGAATATCCTTGAGATGATAATGGTGGGCGTAAGCCTTGCCGTGGCTGCCGTCCCGGAAGGTCTTCCGATTGTAGTGACCATCGCACTGGCCCTCGGAGTCAAGAGGATGGTGAAACAGAACGCCCTTGTGAAGCGCCTGCCCAGCGTGGAGACACTCGGATGCACCACGGTCATCTGCACTGACAAGACGGGAACCCTTACACGCAACGAGATGACAGTCACTAAATTGTTCGTTAACAATACCATTATTGATATCACCGGCACGGGATACGAGACTTCGGGAGAATTCCTTTCTTCTAATGAGGCAATTGATCCTTCCCCTGCTGAACTTCTCCTTAGAATAGGCGCACTGAACAACGATGCCGCATTATCAGAAAAAGAGGGTATCATTGGAGATCCCACAGAAGCATGCCTTATTGTGAGTGCTGCCAAGGCCGGGCTGAAAGGGTCGATTTTGAAAGAGACGTTTCCAAGGGTTCATGAGATACCCTTCGATTCTGAACGTAAGAGGAAATCCACGGTGCATCGCGCGAACCAAGGGTTTGTTATGTATACCAAGGGAGCGCCAGACGTGATGCTGAAGCTCTGTTCGACCATGGATATCGGAGGGGAGGTGTCGCAAATCACCGACGAAGCAAAAAAAAGGATTATTGAAACAAACAGACAGTTAGCATCTCAGGCCTTGCGGGTCCTTGCTTTTGCGTATAAGCCGCTCACTTCCGCTACGGATGTTGATAAACTTGATGAAAATGATCTTATTTTTGTTGGTCTTCAAGGCATGATTGATCCTCCCCGTGAGGAGGTTCGGAGCGCTATCGACAGGTGCAGGAACGCAGGGATTCGGTCCGTTATGATCACGGGCGACTATGCGCTTACGGCCGAGGCCATAGCCCATCAGTTGGGCATTGAGGGTGATGCCGTAAGCGGAGAAGAACTTGAAAAAATGGATAATGAAGCCCTGAAAAAGAGAGTGGAGGAAATCTCCATCTTTTCGAGGGTAAACCCGGAGCACAAGATACGGGTCGTGCGGGCGCTGAGAGAGTCCGGAGAAATAGTTGCCATGACCGGAGACGGCATAAATGACGCACCGGCGCTCAAGGAGGCTGATATAGGGATTGCCATGGGTATTACGGGCACGGACGTGACCAAGGAAACGGCTGACATGGTACTTCTTGATGATAAGTACACATCAATTATAAAGGCAGTGGAGCAGGGAAGGGGCATCTATGAAAACATCAAGAAATTCGTAAATTACCTGCTTTCGAGCAATCTTGGGGAAGTCCTGATACTCTTCATAGCCATGATTATTGGCTTTAGAGACTCCTCAGGAGCGATAGTGATGCCGCTTCTCGCGACACAGATCCTCTGGCTGAACCTGATTACGGATGGACTTCCCGCAGTTGCCCTCGGTGTTGATCCTTTGCGAAAAGGGATCATGGATGTAGCCCCGCGCAGTCCCAATGAACCGATTATAACGAAAAGCATGGCCATAAACATTGTTATTATATCAGTGCTCATGGCGGCGGGAGTCCTCTTTCTCTTTGACAAATTCCTTTCCGAGGGGGAGACCGTTGCGCGGACAGTGGCCTTCACCTCCCTCGTGATGCTCGAGATGGTGCGGGTTACCATGATCCGTACCCAATACAAGCTTTCCTTCTTTTCAAACCCGTTTCTTTTAGGGGCCATAGCTCTTTCTGTGTTGCTCCAGGTGGCGGTTGTCTATGTGCCGGTGATGAACATCGTCTTCAAGACAACACCACTGGCCCCTCACCACTGGGGCTATATGGGTGCGGTGATGGTTGTAATGTTCGTGGTAGGTACGGTTATCGCTACGAAAATAAGTCGGTAACTAACACTTTCTTTAACCACGAATAGCACGAATAACACGAATGTGAAAATTTTTACCGCGGAATCCGCGGACGTTACAGATGACTGTAGTCATTGACCCTCTACCATGATTCCATTTGCCCTTTTCATTTTAGAGTCCTTCGCCTGTGAGACTTTCTCATTCGTGTAATTCGTGTGATTCGTGGTTGGTTCTCTTCAATTGACGATCCGCTTTTTGGAGAAAGGTTATACCTCAAGGGGCAGATGCTGCGATTTGCTTTATTACTCTGATAAATCCCTCAATCCCCTCTTTATCTTGAGCCTTAAACGAGTCAACCTTGAAACAACGCCCCCATTCATGTTCACCTGCAAGAATCTACCATTGCGTATACATACGCCAGACCCCGTTATACGCAACGCCATCCATATCATACGTAAACCAGTAGCCGATCACGTCTCCAGACGTCCCCATATACCTACACTTTGTGGGGTGTACACGCGGGAGGCTTTGATATATAACTCCATGAAGATGGATGAGCGGTTGTCTCTGTTTTGTTCACAAGGCAGAGGGGAAGGGAGTTAAAAAGGGGTCTTTCAAAATGGATGATGATCATAAGAGCAGTACCCGGAAGAGGAGAGAGGCGCAAAGTCCTCGAAAATACTCCTTCGTTCTCTCAAGGAGATCTCATGCCTTTGATGACAAACCTGGAAATGCAGTCAATCCCCGGGGGGCGTGTCCCTGCCGCGGCCAGGAGGTTCCTTGACCGGTAACATACCCATAGCGGGATCGGCCGACCATCGAAGACTCATTGTGTTCCTGGCCACCATCGTCTTCTTCTCGGTCCTCAATACCACCATGTTCAACGTGTCCCTCCCGGATATCGCAGAACAGTTTCGCCTCCTTCCTTCACGGGTGAGCTGGGTGGTGAGCGGGTATGTGATCATCTTTGCCATCAGTTCGGTCACCTATGGCAGGCTTGCGGATACCTATCCCATCAAAACCCTTGTGACCATCGGGCTGATTCTGTTCAATGTCGGATCCATCATCGGCTTCCTGTCACAGTGGTATCCCATTCTGATCGCCGCGCGCATGGTACAGGCCTCGGGAAGCGGGGCCATCCCGGCCCTGGGCATGATCATCGCCACGGCCTATTTCCCCGTTTCCGAAAAGGGCCGGGTTCTCGGCGTTTTAGCGTCCACCGTGGCGGTTGGTGCGGGCGTAGGCCCTATCCTGGGCGGGTTTCTGACCGGCACTTTTCACTGGCGGTATCTGTTCATCATCTCTACAGTCACCCTGTTTACCATCCCGGCCTTCCGGCTGTACCTGCCCCACCAAACCCGGCGCGAAGGCCGATTCGATACCCCGGGGGCGCTCCTCATGGTGGCTGCCATCGGCTCCCTCCTCCTCTTTATAACCACCACGGTGTGGTGGACCCTGCCGGTGGGAGTGATCCTGATGGCCTGTTTCCTGGTGCATATCCGTCTCACGGAAACCCCCTTCGTGAGTCCCTCCCTGTTCCGCAATGAGGCCTACCGCAACATGATCATCATGGCCTTTTTATCCCTGAGTACGGTTTTTGGCGTGCTGTTCATGACGCCGTTGATGCTGCGAGACCTGAACGCCCTGGAAACCGGCAACATTGGGCTTGTGATGTTTCCCGGGGCCATGGTCGGCGCTATTGCAGGGATCATAGGCGGAAGATTCGTGGACAGAAGAGGAAGCGCACCAGTGGTATATACCGCCATGACGCTGCTCATGTCGGGGTTTCTGCTCCTCTCCACATTCGCAGGGTTAGGTCCCTGGGTAATCTCCCTGAACCTGATCCTGTGCTACATGGGGTTTTCCCTGTTTCAGTCCTCCATCGCCTATATGGTCTCTTCCACGCTCCCACGGGAGCAGTTGGGGGTGGGGATGGGCGTGTATAACCTCTTCTTCTTCATGTCCGGGGCCTTCAGCGCGGCATTTATTGGAAAACTGTTAGACATTTCCAGGGATTACGCCCCTATCAATCCCCTGACGGCCACGGTATCCGCAGGCCCCTACAGCAACCTGTTTCTGCTCCTGGGAGCCGTCCTGCTGTGTGCCGCCTGGCTGTTCTATGTGACATTACGTAGTGCTTCGAGACAGGGAGGCCTTAAACCTGGACAAGCCTGAACCGAAAAGGTCTCACGCCAAGGCGCAGAGGCGCAAAGCAAACCTATAGCTTATTCGCAACCCGAAAAATGCCATCCTCATCAGGAAAGCTCCAAAATTGATGAGAAGCCCCAACCCCATCATTCACAGTTTCGTACCTTTGCGGTTTTGCGCCTTTGCGTGAATAAAAAATTGAACCACCATTCATGCTTCTGAAAGATGGGAAGTCTCTTGACCGTCGTCTCCACAGGCATTATGGTCATGAAATGCCAGCAAACACCACACCAACTTCAAAATTGCGCCGGATTGCAAAATGGCTGCTCTGGTCCTTCGGAGCAATCCTTTTTGCCATGATACTTCTTCTCGTGGCCCTCCTTCTAATTCCACGTATTGTCTCCACCGAGTGGTCAAAAGAGCAATTAGAGGATCAGGCAACCCAGGTGATTCACCGTCCAGTGCGCATCGGGGCCCTGCACTGGACGTGGGACCGTG
This sequence comes from Deltaproteobacteria bacterium, assembly GCA_029932035.1. Taxonomy (GTDB): domain Bacteria; phylum Desulfobacterota; class DSM-4660; order Desulfatiglandales; family Desulfatiglandaceae; genus Desulfacyla. The sequence continues at coordinate 6,296 of JAOZQV010000015.1, forward strand.
GGATACTGCTGAAAGGGCTGGAAATTAGCGATGATCCACTCTTTTCCCGGAAGCCGATCGCCTCCATTGACAGAATACTGATAGATGTAGATATTCCACAGTTGGCCCACGGCAAATTGGCCCTTAACTTGGATGTCGAAGGTCTTTACTGCCACCTGATCCGTGACAAAAACGGCCAGACTAACTTGGGGCTGCTTCTATCTTCCATTACGCCCCCAAAAAAACCATTGCCAATACCCGCGCCCGAAGACCGCCGCCCTACCCCATCGTTTACCCTTCCCCTTGATCTTAATGGGCGTGTCTCCATGGACAAGATGTCAATCGATATTGAAGACCGCGCTCAGGAGCATCTGCTCTCTATCCATGACGCCTCCCTCCTTTTGGACATACCCTCCCTGATAGAAAAACCGATTCAGTTGCAGATTTCGATGGAACAGGAGATGGACGGCAAACCCCTCCCACCATTGCGGCTCGGCGCACGCATCGAAGGTCTTATAGATTCCGGTGGGGGCCTAAACCTTGAAGGGGCATCCGTAAACATTGATGGCAGTCTTCCGGGGTTTCACATCCAGGCTGCAGGGTCTCTCGGCGATTTGGGCCTGAAGGGTCAGCTAAAATTAGACCTGGCTCCCCTGCTGTTAGCGGTTCATCCCTTTCTTCCCCCTTCACTGCCTGATGCTTCCGGGAAACTCAAAATGGAGATGACGGCATCATTAGACACTGAGAATGCCATAGACTTTGACGTTATACTGACCGGCATAGACCTGACTGCCTCTGGTGGGCCTCTGAGCGAAAACAGGGTAGGACCAATTAATCTGAAACTGCTGCATGAGGGAAGCTTTGACACTAACAGGGGGATTCTCAATATCAGGAAGGGGGAGATCCAAATTCAGGGAAAAAGTCGCCTTTCCTGGAGAGGAACAATTAAAGACCTGAACGAACCACAGCGCCAAACAGATCTGCTCATTGGTCCTGTCTCATTGGACCTGGATGAACTTCTCTTCTTGGCTAAGGCATTTGTGCCGGGCGGAATTACCCTTGATGCTGAAAACAAAAAGGCTGAGCCTCGGCCCCGATTGCGCTTAAAAGAAATACGGATCAGTGGACCGGTCCCTTCAGGCCCAACCAGGGCTGAATTGCAGGGATTTGACCTGACCATTCCCTATATAAAAACAGCAGCACCCGGAGGGTCAATCATTGCCCGGGATATGACCCTCGGGATCGAAAAGGGAGAGATTCTCCTGCGCTCTTTCTTTCCTGCAAAAGCAGAAGTCATCGCAACTTTGAAGCTGGGGGATCTCCTTCTTTCCGGTGAAAATGGATTTGAGATAAAACAGCTCAGCGTTCCCAATCTTCATTTTGCAGCAATTGACGTGGCCCTGAACGAAAAGGCTCTCTTTGGGATAACAGCTAACATAGACCTTGATGAATCTTTGACCTTGGAAACATTGAATGCCCCATCCAAGACAACCCTGCGCCAATTGCAACACTCCATGAGAGCGCAATTCGTCATGCCCCCCTCCCCTACCCTTACCGCTCATGTAAAGCAGATCACAGTTTCTACGCCTTCACTCACTCTAAAAACACCTTCCCACAACCCGATCACCACGGGCGTACAGATGGAGGGCGAGGTCGAAGGCCTTAACATCGGGAAACTCAAGCCTTTCCAATTTGATTTGCAAAGGCTTCGAGCCCGGTTAAGCGCGGGGGATTTCCTTCAGGTAGACATCAAGGCTCTCACTCGTAATTCAGGATTAAAACGATTAGATACAAGCGGCCAGATAGCCCTTGATCTTAAGAAGCTGACCACCCTTCTCCCCACACCCATGAAACCAAAAGGGGTTTTTCAGGGGAAGGTAGAGGTCCGCTGGAACTTCAAGGGACGACTGCCTGACAGCCGGGAAATCCGCCACCTGACCAACAAAGCTATTCCCTTGCCGGAAAGGGTGAGGGATATGGGCTTCATGGAAAATCTTGAAATTACCGCCAAGTTGGAGGACCTCGGCGTCGCCCTCCCCCTTAAACCGGGCTCTTCCTTCAAGGCAGCCCAAATCAATTCCACCCTCCCCTTGAAATTGGATCTTAAGAACGGGTTGAACCGGACCAGCCTGGAAGGGAAAATCGTGTTCGGAAAAATTGATGAGCTGCCCCTTCCCTTGAAACTCCTGAACCCCCTGCACACAACCCTCTCATTTTCAGGCGTCTTAGAAGACTTGGGGAGCTTTCAATTGTCCGAGACCATGCAGATCGAACCCTTAGGCATAAAACAATCCCTTGACATCTCTCTTAGCAGAATCGACCGGCTGTTAGGACAAGGGGATAAACTTGGGCTGCCTCTCCTCTTGGAGAAATTGGAAGGATCACTTGTGGCCGCAGTCCACGCCGATCTGGGACCGCCACTCTCCCAGTACACGAGAGGGATCTCCCTTGAAGGGCCGCTCAAGGCCGGTATCGAAATTCGTCTCGATGGAGAAAAACAGCTTACCGCCAGGCCGTATCTGAAAAGCGAAGGACTCAACATTAGCATGAAAAAACAATTAAATATAAAGGACTTACATGCTAATATTAACCTTGAAAAGCAGGTTAAAATACTCGCACCTGTAAAGAAAGGCTCTCCCACGAGGGCTGCCGGGCCCCCCTTATCCGTACAGGTGCTTCAACCCCACGGGTCCGCAGAATCCCGATCCACAGAGGATATCAGAAATATAATGGCCCGCAGGCTTATGGGGGATCTCCGGGGCCGTATTGCGAACCGCCCTTCCCTCTCCTTTGATTCCGCGCATCTTCAAACAGGAACCCTTGGGTTAGACATATCCAACTATAAAATGGAATTCCGCCTTGCGCGCTCCCTCCCCTCCATTGACTATTTCCAGTTTGATGTAATGGGGGGAACCACTGTTGGGGCCGTCTCAATATCACGAGATCGCGATCTCTTCATTCTTCATATGGACTCATCCTTCTCCGGCCTGGATGCGGACCGCCTACTGCCTGGCCCGAAAAAAGACTCTTCCCAAAAAGGCGAAAATCTACCCAGAGAAACAGAACTGTCAGGAGAACTCTCCCTCCGATTGCCCATTTCCGAAGATCCTGGTAAAACTCTGAATAACCTGAGGGCCGTCCTCCGACTGACTCACATCGGGTCCAGGACATTGGAACGGTTTTTGTACGCCATGGACCCCTATGAAAGCAATGAAACCATTTCAAGACAACGAAACATCTTGCGTCAGGGGACTCCACGATGGATCGATCTAAAAATCCGACACGGGAATCTCTCTCTTACAGGAGAGGTGGAGGTGAAAGGGGTGAGTGTGCAACTCCCCTCTATTGAACGGCTCAATATCACGGCCCTGCCCCTGCACAGGAAATTAGAAAAAGACCTGTCCTCCCTCGGCCCTGTTGTGAATGCCTTGAAAGCCCTGTCTGCTGATGCTATTATTATTCAGGGTGGCGAAGTGCGATTTGATCCTTGAAAATGGAGAATAATATAATGAAAAAAATATCGCTTCTTTCAATGACCCTCTTTCTTCTCTTCGGTTGTACCCTGGCCCAGGTCCGCGTCAACGTTGTGAGCGAGCGGACAGCCCTTGAAAACCAGGTGTTAGGCTCGTACAACTCTCTATCCCAGGATGTCCTGTTAGTGGCCTCGGTCCGTGGAGTAGACCCTTTGGGGCGTATCAAGACGCCTCCACGCAAGAGCCGGGAGTATCAGGATACTGTTGGAGCCGTAGAGACCCTCAGCTTCCATGCCGATGACGTGGATTTTTTTAAGCGTCTCCGCTGGGTTGGCGAAAATAACCAGGGGCTCTTGACACCCTTTTCCATGGACAAAAGGGGGGTGCCTGAGGATCTGAAGGAGTTCGCGGCCCGGTATCAGGCAGGTGAGTTCAACACGGTAGTGCAGGAGGTCAACAGGGCGCGAGAGACTGTTATACTACAGGTAGTGAAAATCAATGAAAACCTCTCTAAAGAGGATCTTCCGAAGATTCGCAAGGTCTTTGGCAAACTCAACAGGGAAAATGCGCTCCCTGGAGAAAAGGTCCAGACAGAGGACGGCTCCTGGATGATAAAACCATGACACATGGAAACCATATAAGGCTCCGTTTTATATTGCAGACCGGTCTGTATATCCTTCTTCTTCTCTCCCTTTCTCCTTTGACAGCACATTCAGGGCCAAAGAGCCAGGGACTGCAGCCTGCGGCTGAATCAGCAGCCGACCCCTTTTCGCGCCCTGGAATTAAGCGGCTGCGACCAAAACCTCTGCCCGTAAACATACCGGCCCAAATCACCTTCCTGGCCGATCCCCTGCTGTACGCGGCCCTGACTTACGATTCTAAATGGATAGCAGGCATATCCGACCAAAGAGGCCTTTCAGGGCTATGGCTGCTTTCAGCAGACCCTTCCAATGTGGTGCTCCCCAAACAGTTGGTCCAGGCAGCGGGCAAGCTCTCAGCCCCGGCCTTTTCAAAAGACGGCCAATGGATTGCCTTTGTGGGAACCGCCTACGATGCCAAGGGAGACATCTATCTGATAAAACGGGACCATAAGGGATCCCGGTCCCAGAGGCTTACCGGAAGAGACACAGCAGATGGGGCCCCGTGCTTTTCTCCTGATGGCAAAACCCTCTATTTTCATCAGTCCAAACCCGGCCGGATCCAAAGAAGATTGGTGGCATTGGACCTGAGTGATCCCAAGTCCCGGCCCCAACCCCTGGGCATTGATGGAGACGGGGCCTTTCCCTCAATTTCGCCTGACGGCAAGCTATGCGCATTTGTGTCTTTTAGGGATGACCCGGGGGGAGACATCTTCGTGGTCCATCTGAATACCAAAGAGGTGGTCCCTATCACTAAAGGAGCAAACAGGGATGTCTTTCCCTGTTGGTCCCCGGACGGTCAGTACATCTATTTTTCACGCCTCAGCCCAGACGGAGACAGGGCTATCACCGCCAATGCCGTGATCTTCAGGGTATTAGCCCATGATCAGGAGCGGTTCGCCTATCCTGTCACATCCGGTTCCTACGCTGCATATCACCCGGTGGTCACCGGATCCAGGCTCTATTTCCTCTCCACTCAAAAGGGTGTAAGCAACCTCTGGGCCTTGCCTCTCGAAGGTGAAATCCCAAATCTCCCCGATGCCGATGCCCAGATGAAGTTGGCCGAAGCCTTAGCCGGCAGGTCGCCTCCTGACGACAATCTAAGCCTTTTAGGGTACTACAAGGTCTTGGAACGGTTTTTCGATAATAAAGCAGTGGCTGGAAAGGCTGGTTACGCCTTAGGGATGCTCTATAAAAGGATGGGGGAACCGGGAAAGGCGGCCCATCTCTTTCGCCTCGTAACAGAATCCTTTGACAGGGTCTTGCCAGAGGCAGCGCTGGCCCGCATAGCCCTAACAGGGCTCGAGACCAGGAGGCGATGGAAAGAGGCAATTACGGACCGACAGAGGCAAGCCCTGCTAAAGAAGACGATTTTGTCCCTCGAAGCCATTGCCAATGGGTCGGAACAGGGGGATCTCAAAACCTTCTCTCCCGAAGAGGCCCGAATTCGGGCGCGTAGCAGGATACAGCAGGCCCGTCTCCTTATGGAATTGGGAAAGGGTTCTGATTCGCTCATTCAGGCCTTAGGGTTGTTAGACAACGTGATAGAATCAAAGTCAACACCCAGGGCAGAATTGGCTGAGGCCATGTTCCTGAAAGCAGATCTCTTTAGCCGGATCGGCAAAGGGGAAAAGCTCTTACCGGCCTATGCGAAAGTAATCGAACTGTTTCCCGATATAGAAGAATGGTCTGACTCATCCGTGGATAAGATCCTCAAACTGAGTCTTTCAGGTGTCGACTCTGCCAATCAGGAGGACCAGATCAGGTTATTAGCCAGGGTAGCCGCAGGATACAGGAAAAGCCTTCCTAAATTGGCCATGGGAGCTTGGAACCGTATGGGAGATCTCTACTTTGCCGAAGGGGATTGGATGAAGGCCAAAGGGGCATACAGACAGGTGTTAGGACAATTTCCAATGACCACTACCCAATCGGCCGCAGCCCGATTAGCGTTAGCCGAAATCCTCTTTCGCGAAGAACTCTTCCGACAGGCCCTGGATCTCTATGAAACAGAAATGGCCTCAAGGACTTATGAAGACCGCCTGTATGAACTGGCCCGCGCCGGATATGTGCGTAAGTCCCTCGCCGCCGCGGAATTTCAGCTTCGCTTGGGCGAGGTCCCCTCTGCCCAGAACACCTTTATAGATCTGATTCGTGACGACTATTCTCTTGTGCAGGCGCACAGGGGATATATCAAGTGCGCGGCCGCCAAAAAAGAGATTGACACAGCCTTAGCCCGCTACCGTGCAAGGCTTGAGCAAGACCCGGATGACCCTGTTAGTCTCTACGCCACAGGGCTGTGCCTCAGTTATAAAGAGGGCAGGGATAACTTAGAGGAGGCAGAGTCATTGATCAAGAGGGCCATTCAGATCCAGGGGGATGTGGAGTACTTCCACCAGACCCTTGGGTATCTCTCTGAGGTCATGGAAACTGTCCATGAAAGGCCCGACGGTCTTGAAGCGGCCTTGGAGTCGTATCAGAAGGCCTACTTCCTGAACAATCCGGAGAAGGATCCAGCAAATGCGGCCCACCTGAGCCTGAACATGGGAAATATTTATTTCCTTTTGGGACACTTCACAAAGGCCTTTGAAAACTATTCCCGACGGTTAGGATCAGGAATCCCCTTTGATAAAGAGGAAACCGAAATACTGTTCTACCGGCGATTCGGGGCATCAGCCTTCCAGATAGGGGAACAGGGCAGGCCCATTCAGGCCTATTCACAGGCCATTGACCTGATTGAAAAGCGGATTGATCCTAAACGCGCCTCAGAGGTCTTAGGCAATCTAAACAGCTATATCTTCGACCGGATCATCACCCCTGCCCTCAAGCGGCCTGAATCGGCCAAAAAGGCTAAAGAGATGGCGCAGCAGCAGGCCGCGTTGAACCGTAGACTCTTCGAAGTAACCGGCAGACCGGTGGCGCCCCCGCCCGATCCAGGATGGATAAGATACAAAGAGGAAATGGCATCGATCCTCTCTGATCAGACAACCCTGATCCCCGATTTAACTCCCCTGATCCAGGATAAACCGTCCCAGACCGCTGAGACCTTATCCTATATGACAAAAAGGGCCAATGAGGCCCTCCAGTTCCCCGAGGGTCTTATCCATCTGAAGGCAGAGATGTTAGACCGGTTAGGCCTGGCATTTCAGGCTGCCCGGGAATGGGGCCAGGCCAGACAGGCCTTTGAGCGCGCATATGAACTCAATGAGGGTCTGGGCCTTGTCAAAAACCTGAGCGCCAACCAGCGCTCTATTGCGTATAACGCTTATATGGAGGCAGGGACCCTGTCAGGAGAGGATCGAAAGCAGCTTCTCGAAACCTCATATAAAGGATTCGAACATCTGATCGAGCTGGTCCACAGGTATGGCGCGGTGGGCCAGGAAAAAAAGGAGGCCGGTCGCGGTAAGGGCAGGGAAGGGCTTATCAGTGTCAGCTTAGACCTCTCCTTAGACAGGGTCAGCTCCTCACAAGCCATGTACGGGTTTTCCCCGGACCAGGAGGTGCGGTTGGCACAGGCCTTTATGGCCCGGATAAAAACGGAATTGGGCCAATTAATCCCTGCCCAGAATGCGATTCTGAAGCAATTGAACAACTATCCTGTTGGCAGATCCATACCGGATGAGGACCTCTATGGGGTATCGCTCCTCTATCACCGGGCAGGGCATTTGTCCTATGCCGGCAGGAAACCGATAGAGGCCTTCAACCACTTTATGCGGTCAGCAAGAATCTCCCTCAGGCTGAAAAATCCTGTGAGCGCTGCCCTGAACGTCATGAATATGGCCAAGGTTTTATCGGGTGTCCCTCCGGAAAACCCCGAGAAGGAGAGATGTTATGCACAGCTTATGGACCTGGATCGAAAAACAACCCGGCTCCTTGATCAATCTTCAGAGGTTGTGGAGGCCCTGATCATCCCCTCCTATCATAATACCATGGGCGTCTTCATCTTAGAGATGGACCCCAAAGAGCGAGATCCCTCCCCGGAAATAGCCGTCAGGACGATCAAGAAACAGGAGCAGGCCTACATGCATTTTTCGCTGGGCCATGAAGGGCTTAATAACGATTCCGCGAGCACCAACAGGGGGGCGCTTGAACTCCTGGCAGCCATTCACCTGAACATGGCTGAAATCGCAGGTCTTTGGGGACAAACCCTAAAGGCCCGGGACCACCTTGAAAATGCGCTCAAGATCGCTCGAAAGGGATTGCTCCCCCGGTACGAATGGCGGGCCCTGGCTGGCTTGGGGCAATTAAAAGAGGCCTTGGCGGTCTTGGAGACCGTTTCCATTCTTAAGGCCGAATGCGCCCCGGGAGAGATCATTAGCCAATTCTCTCCATCGGTTTCTGCCTTGATAAATGAGGGAGAAGCAGAAGAGGCATTTAATCTTTTGGAACGGCTCTCGGAGATGGAGCGCGTACACCGGTTGAGACCCTTGATTATAGGCGAGATTCCCCCTGCTGAACGTTCTCTGTTAATGCGCGTATACCCCAGATTGATAAAGATAAAACAGTTAAGCGCCGGGCTTGCGCGCGCTAAAAAGGCGGACAGATCTTATCTTTCAAAGCGGCTGAGCAGGGAGAAAAAACTGTTAGACATGGATATGGGCACAGACCGGGAACGACTCCCCTCCCCTGCCCGCCTGTCCGGGTCGAAAAAGATGCAGGACTGGATCATGATCCTCTTGGGATTGGCCCTCCATGCCGAAGATGTGGCCGATTCAGCCGTTAAAAAAGGGATGGGATCTGACACCATCCCTTTGCAGCAGCAGTATAAAAAGTTGATGAAACAATACTCGAAAGGGTTCAAAAAGGCCAAGGCCATTGCCTCTACGGGAGAAAACCGGTGGGTCATCAGCATATTCGGCCCTGACCCTGTGGAAGCCATTGACCTGATGGAAGAACTCCCTGAAGGGAGCGCCTGTATCCGGATAATTCCCCTTAGCCACAAGGCACCGGGGCGTCTGGGGTTTGTGGTAACCCCCGAGGAAATAACCGTCCGATCCTTCAACAATCAGTCCCCCTTTGATCTCCCGGGAAAAGGTCCCCATATTATTGCCTCTGAGGATCACTCCGCTCTTCCTGCTGATATGTCTTATGCCCTGAGCGCGACTCATCTGGTCCGATCCATAAGGAACCGGAAACCGTTCAAACGCCGCGTTCTCACTCTTCCCCCCCAACAGAAACTCCCTGAGTATTTTGATGTAAAAGCCTTGCCGATAACAGCTACAAACCGCGAAATCATCGATGGTCTCATTGGCAGGGATGTGATCCTGTTTAACCGGCCAATATATGAAGCCGGGTCCGTTCCCACGCGGCCTGGACAGATTCCTACCCGCTCTCTAACCATGGAAATGGAAAACGGGCGGACCTTTTCCCTTAACCTCCTTTCAGACCATCTCTCAGGGGTCTCCCTCGCCGTGCTCCCCGGTGCATCGGAAAGGGACGTCTATCCCCTGGGACACCTCTTTTCCCTGTTCGGGGTTCCAACCCTGCTGCTTCCGGGGCAATCAAAGGGCGATTCCCACCTTATAGAGCCGTTCTTTAAGGCCTATGAAACTGATTCCGCTAACAAGGCCCTAAACGTGGCCAGCGCTAAGATTAAGCCCGGGGCCAAGACTGGCGCTAAGCCCCTGGCCAAGAATGATGGGGGATGGATACAGGTCGGCTACTGGGGTATGACCCCTGAAGAGGCCAGGGTGTTTTCCCAAAGGCATTTTAAGGCTTATGTAAAAAAAGGCCTGAAGGCCTTTAAGTCAAAACACCCGATCAAGGCCCTTTCGTTTTTCGAGAATGCCCTGGATATTGCTACTGAAATCAATTCCTTTAGTCGCTTTATTCCACAATTACATAAATATGCACGCGAAAGCGCCTATGCCTCGGCCCGGTATCAGAAGGCGATCTTTCATGCCCAAAAACTGGTTGACATCCTGGCATCGGCAAGACCGGATTCAAAGGAATATGCAGAAGCCCTTCTGAGATTAGGTCTTGTGGAGGCAAGGGCGGAAAAGTATGACCAGGCCATTCCAACCTTAGAAAAGAGCGCCGCTATTATGGCCGACCTGGAATTAGGCCCCAGACAGATAGCCGCACTGAATGATCTGGCCATTGTACTTGAAAACGCGACCCATTATGACCGGGCTCTTGAACAATTTGAGTCTGCCGCCTCCCTAAGCAGGGGGATGGATAAGGAGGAGCTTTTGGCTAAGCAGTATATGCGCATCGGCCGGATATACGATCTCCGTCTGAGCAGCTATGCCAAAGCCAAGCAGTTCTACACAAAGGCCTATTCCATATATGAACGCTTGAGAAAACAAAATAAGATGGCCCAGGCCCTCTTAGACATTGGCCGGTGCTGCCGTCTCTTAGGCAATTTCAGGGAAGCGGGGGAGGATTACAAACAGGCGCTGGGCCTCATAGGGACCAAGGGGGATCACCTGCGGTTGAGGGCGAATATCCTCATGGAGCAGGCCAATAATGCCTGGTATCAGGCCCGGTACCAGACTGCCTTTGGTCTTCAAAGAAAGGTCATTGATCTGGCCGATCAAAATGAGTGGCCTTTGGAAAAGGTCATGGCCCTCAATACATCGGGGCTCACATGGTGGACTTTAGGGGATCATGAACGGGCCCTCCGCGAACTTGAGGATGCTCTTTCCTTAGCGCGAACATTGAGAATCCGCCGGGATGAAGTAGCCACAAGCTTGAACAACATCGGCCTGGTTTATAGAGAGATGGGTGAGCTCAAGAAAGGGTTAAATGCGCTGGAAGAGGCGCTTGCCATCGACAGGGAGATCAAATCTAAATGGGCCATTGCATATGATCTGAAAAATATTGCATTGACATACCTTGAAATGGAGAAACCTGAAAAGGCCGCGGCTCTCTTTGAAGAGGCCTTAGTCACGGCCTCCGGGATCGGGAACAAGATCAATGAAGCCAAGATTCTGTTGGGATACGGGGATGCCCTTGCCTCAGCCGGACGTGATGCTGAGGCAAACAAGGCATTCGAAAAGGCCCTTAAACTCTCACGATCCATGGCGCTCCGTGAAACCGAATGGCCCGCCCTCTACGGAATTGCCAAACTGCGGCTCAAAGAAGGTAAAAAAAAGGAGGCCAGGGGCCTCCTGTTCGAAGCCCTTTCAGTTATCGAAGGGATGAGGGGCGAGATCAAGATAGACCGGCTCAAGGACAAATTCATCTCCAATAAATTAGGGGTTTATGAGACACTGGTATCTCTGTTATTGGATATGGGCAAGACTCGTGAGGCATTTGATATTGCAGAGCGTTCCAGGGCCCGCAACTTTATAGACCTCCTCGGCAGTCAGCGTCTCACCCTCAAGGGGACGGTAGATCAGGATCTCTACGACAGGCAAAAAACCATCCAATCAAGGATCGATGAACACCAGGCCCTTCTGGCCCAGGCAGGCAATAAAGACGAACGCAAGGCCTACCAGCGTGACCTGAAGCGTCTTGAAGATCAATTCCAGGACCTTATGTCGGAGATCCAGACAAAGAATCCTGAATTGGCCACCCTGGTATCAGTAAACCCCCTTGACCTCACCGAGATCCAGGCCCTGTTGGAACCGGATGTGGCTGTTCTTGTCTATTACACTCTTCCCGATGAGATCCTCTGCTGGTACATTACCGCCCATTCGGTGGAGCTGTTCCGCACCCCTTTGGGCAGGGATACCCTCGGTAAAACAGTCCTGAATTACCGCAGGATGCTCCAGAACTTAGAACCCCTTGAGGACCAATCCCGGGAACTATACTCATGGCTCCTTGCCCCGGTTATGCCCAAATTGGGATCTGCACGGGTCCTTGGCATTGTGCCCCATGGTATCCTGCACCATCTCTCATTTGCCACCCTCTATGATGGCAATAACTACGTGGCAGACCGCATCCCGCTCTTTTACCTCCCCAGCGCCAGCCTTCTTCGCTACACCCTTGAGAGGAGAAAAACCGATAAGAATATGCGTGTGCTCGCCATAGGGAACCCGGACCTTAATAACCCGGCCTTAGACCTCCCCTTTGCAGAGCGGGAAGTGTCAACAATCCACTGGAATTTCCCTGATACCACCCTGCTCACACGGGATAAGGCTACTGAAAGCTGGGTCATTGGTCATATGGGAGATTTCGGGATCATTCATCTCGCCTCCCACGGGGAATTCGACGCGGTCAATCCCCTCTTTTCCGCTATAAAATTAGCAAAAGATGCCCAT
>JAOZQV010000273.1:0-1169 GCA_029932035.1 Deltaproteobacteria bacterium
GATGCGGCTCAGGGCCAATATCTGCCGCTGTCCGCCTGAAAGCTCACGGGCAGGACGATTTTTTTTCTCCATTATCATGGGGAACTCTTCCAATACGTTTTTTATGGCGCTACTCAGCTTCTCGCTGTCCCCGAGGATGAACCCTGAGATCTCCAGGTTTTCAAGAACAGTGAGGTTGGGGAAGATATTTTGCCCCTGGGGGATAAAGATAAGCCCTTTACCGGCTTTTTCGCTTAACCCATGACGAGTCATATCCTTGCCGTCAAAGATGACTCTACCGCCTTCCGGGGTGATTTGACCTGAAACCGCCCGCAGTACCGTGGACTTCCCTGCCCCGTTAGGGCCTATGATACACACGATCTCACTATCAGACAACACCAGGGAGATCTGATGCAGGATTGTGACCGGACCGTAGCCGGCAGTTAACTGATCCACTTCAAGCAGCACGATCTTCCCTCCCTAAGTATGCCTCTATGACCCGGGTGTTTTCCCTTGCTTCAGACGGTATGCCGGAGAATATGAGACTGCCCGAATCCATCACGAAGATCTTTTCGCATATTTCGGCAACCAAGGGCATATTATGCTCGATCAAGAAAATCTGTATTCCTCTCTCTTTAAGCCCCCTTATGATCTCCACCAATTGACGAATCAGAGTCGGGTTTATCCCGGCAGTGGGTTCGTCCAAGAGGATCATCTTTGGCCTGGCCATAAGTACCCTGCCGATTTCAAGAAGCTTTTGCTGTCCGAAGCTCAACATGCCAGCGAGTTGATCCGACATGTGAGCCAGGCTCACAAGATCGAGGATTTCCCTTGCCCTTTCTTTGTTCTTATTTTCTTCTAATCTCACTACGGCAGGCCGGAAAAAAACAGAAGAAAGACGTTCTCCCGCCTGATTAGGCGCGGCCGACAAGAGGTTATCAAGTGTGGACATGAAGGGTAACACCCGGGTCTGCTGGAAGGTGCGCACCAGACCGGTCCTGCTGATGGCATGTGGCGGAAGTTGGCTGATCAGTTTATCTCCAAAATATATACGGCCCTGGTCCACATTGTAAAATCCCGTAATCATATGAAACAGAGTGGTTTTGCCGCTCCCGTTCGGGCCGATCAAACCGGTTATGCCGGTATCATTAAGCCTTAAAGTGATATCGTTGACTGCAATTAGGCCGCCA
>JAOZQV010000273.1:1179-2470 GCA_029932035.1 Deltaproteobacteria bacterium
CATAGCGGCGATCCTCTATATTCAGATATAATTCCCTCAGGTCGTTTCAGCATGATCAGGATCAGCACAAGGCCATAGATCATGCCCTGAAGCGGGGCCACAAGGCGCCCAAAATCAACAGGGATCGGGAGAAATCTCAATGACTCCTGGAAGAACATAATTACAAACGCGCCCAATATGGGGCCCCAGTTCGTGCCTTTGCCCCCGAGGACCACGCACAGAAGTACGAGGATAGTCTCATTGAGTGTAAAATCAGAAGGGCTTATGTAGGTAATGTAATGGGCCCAAAGAGATCCTGCCATGCCTGCCAGGACAGAGCCCAATATCACGGCCCTGATTTTCAGGGAAAGAACGTTTTTGCCTAAGGCCTGGGCCACATACTCATCTTCCCTTACCACCTTCAGTGCACGGCCAAAGGGGGTTGTGGCGAGGCGGCGGACAGTCAGGACCACCAACAGGGTCAGCAGGGTACAAAAAATCAGGAACATGGGGAGCCCTGCGATCCCTTCTCCAATCCAGAAGGGACGGGGGATGGCGGGCAATCCCATGGGGCCTTTTGTGAGCCAGCGCTCGTTGAGAAAAAAGAGCCTGACCATTTCTGCGAAGACCAGAGTGGCAATGCCGAAGAAATCCCCTGTGAGCCTTAAGGCCGGTATGGCGAGGAGCCCCCCTGCGACGCCTGCAGCAACCATGCCGCAGGCCATGGCAAAGGATACGGGTAGACCGGCCAGGCTGAGCAGGGCCGAGGTATAGGCCCCGATACCGAAAAAGGCCACCTGGCCGAAATTATACAGCCCTGCATATCCGAGCTCTAAGTTGAGAGAGACCGCAAAGATAGAATAAATAAGGGCCACTATGAGTATGTGAAGCAGGTAATCCATTTGCTATCTAACACCAGCCAGGACCCCGAAGATCCCCTTTGGCTTTAAAATGAGGAGCAGGAAAATCAGGGCAAAAGATATGAAGTCCTTATATCCCGGGGAGAAAAAAGCCACTCCGATATTTTCGGCAATGCCAATAAAGAGGCCGCCCAATAGTGCCCCCCATACGTTCCCGGCCCCCCCCAATAAGACCGCGGCAAAGGCCTTTATCATATTAGTCATTCCCATCATCGGCTCAAGGTTTGTATCAAGGGCCAATAGGAACCCGCCAGCGCCTGCAAACAAAGAGGCTAATATCCACACAGTCAGGCTCACCCGCTTCATATTAATTCCCATGATAGCCGCTAATTCCATGTTGTCAGCCACGGCCCTGAGCGACTTTCCAAGCATGGTCCGGGTGAGCAGGAAAT
>JAOZQV010000273.1:2480-5231 GCA_029932035.1 Deltaproteobacteria bacterium
AGTCCTGCGAACATGATGCCTCGAACAGGTCTTATGCCATATGTGGTGAGGTCCGATCCCCAGATGAGGCGGATCGCATTTCTCAGCAGGTAGGATAAGCCTATGGAGGCGATTAGTAGCGTGATCCGGTTGCCGTGTATCAGGGGTTGGTAGACATACCGGTCCTGTATAACGCCGATGGCCGCGGTGGCCAGCAGGGCAGGGAGGACTGCAAGGTATATGGGTAGAGAGATCGGGGGGTGCATAAAGAGGAGAACTAAGTAAGCACCCCAGGCGATCAATTCTCCGTGGGCAAAGTTAATAAACCGGAACACCCCATAGACCATTGTGAGCCCAACCGCGAACAAGGCGTAGATAGACCCGGCAATCACCCCGTTTAAGACAAGCTGGGCATAATAGGTCATGGAAGGTTCCTGTATTAGTGTCCATCCAGATTATGGATGGGCACTACTTATAATCCCCGATTTCCCCCCCTTTAACGGTCCAGCGTCCGTAGGTGGCGCCGACATCCCCGTTGGCGTCAAAGGTCTTATCCCCTGTTACGCCCATATACCCTTTGCTTGCCTTGATCAGTGCGGTCCGGATATCGTTGGAAGACATCGATTTTGCCGCCTTAAGGGCCTTGGCAGTGAGTTTGACCATATCGTAGTTATACTCGCCAAAAATCGGCAGCTTTTTGCCGGGATATTTCTTTGCCCATGCTTCCTTGAAGGCTGTGTACTGGGATGTGTCCTGTGAGAATGTGGGATAGGTCCCTATGATACCCTCTGCTGCCCCGCCTGCCAATGCCACCAATTTGGGGGATTTTGAGGCAGAACCCATGAGCCACTGGACATTGACCCCGGTCTCATAGGCCTGTTTAAGCATGGTGGAACCCTCCTTGATGTAGGTCAGGTTTACAACGGCCTTTGGCCCGTTCTTCTTGATTCGCAATATCTCACTACGATAATCGGTTTTTCCTTCATCATGGGCAAATTCATCAATCAACTTTCCACCATTCTTCAGGAACTCCTCTTTGAAGACCTCTGCCAAACCGACTCCCCAATCGTTGTTAACATAGGTAAGTACCACCTCCTTGTATCCCAGGTCATTTGCAAGGCCTGCAACCCCTTTCCCCTGAAGGAGATCTGAGGGAAAAACCCGAAAGACATAGGAGCCGCATTTGCTTATGGCAGAGGCCGCGCTTTCCGCACCAATGAGGATGACTTTATTTTGCTGGGCAATGGGGCAGACCGCGAGGAAGTTGGAGCTGGCAGCTGGGCCGAAGATTACCGGGAACTTGTGTATCGCTATCAGTTTCTGTATGGCCGAGACTGATCCCTTTGATGTAGAATTGTTATCTTCGAATAAAATCTTCATCGGCTTGCCATTGATGCCACCCGAGGCGTTGACCTCGTCTAATGCCAGGAGCATGGCCTGCTGGAACCCTTCTCCATAAACCGCTAATTTCCCGGTTAGCGGTGTCACTGCCCCGACCACAACCTCATCTGTTCCGGCCATAGCGTACGCTCCTGAAAAGAAAAAACATAAACCTGTCAACAAAAAGATGATCTTTTTCATAACTTCCTCCTTAGTCTATTTGTGCTTTTGGAAAAATGGCTGGCAGAGATAATCAAACGGTCCGCAGGATAACCAAATGGCGTGTTCAGGTCAATAGAAAAAGCATTATTTGCCTATCGCCTTTTTTTGACGAGGTTTTAGAAGTTCACAAGTAACTCAACATCCGATTTCTTATTCAATTCTTCTATCAGCGTTCGTTGTTTCTGCCAATACTCGTGGTCTGAATGGAAGACAGCGTTTCTGAAGTTTGTGGCGAGATCGGGATACCTCTCGTTGATAATGCCCCAAATATTCTGCCAGTTCTTGTCTGTTTCTTGCTGAATAGATATCGGATAGAGCCACACACTACCGACATAACCATGAAGAGATTTAAGCAGCATTGGGATGTCTGTTAAAAACGGCATGATTGGGCATATAAGCGCGTAGGTGGCGATGCCGGCTTCCTTGAGAGTTTGCAGAGCCGTGATTCGACTACTGTTGGGGGGCGTTCCCAGCTCAAGCAGGCATCTGAGGGAATCGTTCGAGAATCCGAGAGAGATACCGACAGATGCCTCCGCCATGGGTGAGAGTAAATCAATATCACGTACTACGAGATCTGACTTGGTCAGAATACATGCCGAAAAGCCGGCATCCAATAAAACTTGAAGCGATTCTCGAGTTTGGCATCGTTGAGCTTCAATGGGTTGATACGGGTCACAATGCCACCCCATATAGATCGGTTGCGGGTCCAGTTGTGATACCTGATCTGCAAAACGTCCTGACAGGTTCTTGTATGATAGAATTTCATTCATCCAGCCGCCATATTGTCTGCATAGAGCATAGCAATAGAGGCACTGATGTCCGCATCCAACATAAGGGTCGAGCTGATATTCGTATCCCGGAACCGAACACGGTAGCAGAACAGGCTGAGCCTGGTTGGTGAGATCAGAATCCGATCTCGGATCACCAATCCATGAATCACTATTCAAGGTTGCACTCATAAAATTCCATCCAAGGTAATATCCAAATCATGACCAACTTATCAGGCATGCAATCTTTCCCCACTCTCCTATCCGCTTTCTATCCTCCGGTCCCGCAGGAACATTCCGCTCCATCGGGTGTGGGGTTGGCGAGCTGGGAAAAGCACGATGGATACTCATCCGGACAGTCCGCGTCCACGCTGCAACAGGTCCGGCAATTACTGTTGGCATC
>JAOZQV010000016.1 GCA_029932035.1 Deltaproteobacteria bacterium
GGACTACTGGTTGTTTCGGAAATTACTTGGACAACTGCATCACGCCCGTCAGAACTCCAGAAACATTGGGAGGGCGAATACCCCGAAATAGATGTGGCCTCTTCAAAGATAGGCGTACTGGAGAAGAACGGCTATTCTCCGATTGGCTATTTTGTTTTACCAGAGCATTGTTGGCTGGATAATTATTATCGGCCTATGCAGGATAGCTTTAAGGATTTCCTTAACCGGAACGGCAATAGTGAAGAAGCACGCGCAATAGTGGAAGCGGAAAATCGAGAAATTGAACTGTATGAGAAATATAAAACTCACTACAGTTATGGTGTATATATCGCAAGAAAGTTGGGTTAGCGAAAGCCATAACAAATCAACTCGAACTGGCAATTTCTCTACGCTCCATTGCCAGCCGGTTATGCGGAGCGTTCTGCCCCGGAGGTCTTTGCACAAAGCACTTAAAAGGATTACAGATAAAGAGGAAACATCATGAATCCATACATCCCCGATAAATTACCGCTGACCAATTTGGATTACCAGCTTCTTTTTGCTCTGGTGGGTGATGCCAATGCTGAACTTGCTCGTTACGACGGGCTGTTGCAGGGTATTCCCAATCCGGTGGTGATGTTGTCGCCGCTGACCACCCAGGAGGCAGTGCTATCTTCCAAAATCGAAGGTACACAGGCAACCGTTGACGAAGTGCTGGAGCAGGAAGCTGGACTGATTAAAGAAGGTGAAAAATATAAAGATATCCAGGAAATCTCCAATTATCGTTCGGCACTATTTCAAGCATCGGAACATTTGCGGGATTATCCGATTCGTTTAGCCCTTATCCGGGAGATACATAAGATTTTGCTCAACTCGGTTCGCGGCCAGAACAAAACTCCCGGAGAATTCAGAAAGGATCAGAACTGGATTGGCAAAGCGGGATGTTCAATGGAAGAAGCATCATTTGTCCCGCCCGACCCTGTACGAATGAATGACTTTCTCAGGGCCTGGGAAGAGTATGTTGATTTTGATGACGCTGACTTTTTATTGCAGACGGCTGTCGTGCATGCCCAGTTTGAATTAATACACCCTTTTAAAGATGGCAATGGTCGCATTGGACGAATTTTGATCCCGCTGTTTCTATTTTACAAAAAGAAATTATCCCGGCCGATGTTCTATCTTAGTGAATATTTGGAAGCAAATCGTTATGAATATTATCAAAGGTTGAGAAATATATCTGAGCAGCAGGACTGGAACAACTGGATTGCATTCTTCCTGCAAGCGATTACGATTCAGGCTGGAAAGAACAGCAACCGGGTTAGGAAAATCATGGCTTTGTATGAGGAGATGAAGATTAAAATTCATGAAATCACACACTCGCAGTATTCGGTCCATTTGCTGGACGCTATTTTCAGCAAACCTGTTTTCAGAGTAAACGATACCAGCAAACAATTGAATCACAGCTACAATATCCATGAAAAAACGGCTGCAAACCTCTTGAGGAAATTGAAAGATGCCAAGCTGTTAACTGAACTGCAAACTGGTGGAGGCAGGAGGTCGGCAACCCTATGCTTCCCTGCGTTGATAAATCTCGCAGAGGGAAAACGTGTTTTATAATGCTTTTGCAGAGTCTGTACGTTACGCTATCAGTCTTGTGGAGCACGTATTCCAATTTGCGCTCCGCTACGCTGTTTGTGGAGTCTGGGCGCTCTACAAAATACCTTGTTGAGCGTAGGCACCATTTCAGGCCCCACAAATTGAAATAAAAAACCACGGAATACACGGGAAAAGGCGTTTTTAACTTCAGTGTATTCCGTGTGTTCCGTGGTTAAATAGAGGTTTTTATGAAATTACACTTTGAAGACAATCTCGATTATCAGAAGACGGCCATTGAAGCCGTGTCCGACCTTTTTTGCGGCCAGGATATCAACCGTACGGAATTTACTCAGCTACCACAGAGTACTTTCTTATGATCAGAAACGAAATACTACCCAAACACTCTCGTAAAAAGGTTTTTTTAACTTTTTTCGAAAACTCAAATATTCATTTCAGCAGGTTTGGCAAGAAAAGGCTCAAGCCGGGCCAATAGGTAATGAGGAGCAGGGCAAAGAGCAGGAGGACCAGGAAGGGGAGGGTGGCCTTGTACAACTGCATTATCGGTTTGTCAAATCTGGAACTCGCGATAAAGAGGTTTAGTCCCACGGGCGGAGTATTATAACCAATCCCTAAGTTTGCTAAGAAGACGATGCCCAAGTGTACCGGATCTATTCCGAACTGGACGGCGAGAGGAACAATTAGGGGAACAACCACGAGGATAGCGCTGAAAATGTCCATCATACAGCCCACCAAAATAAGGAATATATTGAGGATCATCAAAAATCCGATCTTGCTTGAAACCAATCCTTCCATAAGTTCGAGGATTTTCATGGGGATAAAGGCGTCTACGAGATAGTTGGTGAAGCCTAATGCCGCTCCGAGAATAATCATAATCCCCCCCACCATTTTCATGCTTTCCTTCATGATCACGGGAAGATCCCTCAAGAGTGAGAGTTCTCGGAAGATCAGGGTCTTGACAAACAGGACATAGGCGACTGTGAGTGCGGCGGCCTCTGTGGCGGTACAGAAACCCGAATAGATGCCTGCAAGGATTAGAATCGGTATCGGGAGTTCCCAGGCAGCACCCTTAAGCGCTGCAAGAAATTCCCCGCCAGAAAAGGGGGGTTGTTCAAGCCTCCATTTCCTGCCCATATACACGGAAAAGAGACAGGGTATTCCAACCATCAAGACCCCCGGCAAGAGCCCCGCCATAAAGAGCTGTTCAATGCTTGTGCCGGAAACAAAACCATAGAGTATAATCGGGAGACTTGGCGGAAAATGGAGTCCTAAGCTCCCGGAAGTGGTTATCAGGCCTAATGAGAAATTCTCTTCGTATTTCTCAGAGATAAGGGCAGGGAAGAGGAGGCCTCCCAAGGCGATGATGGTTATACCGGTGGCTCCTGTAATGGCGGTAAAGAAGGCGCATGAAACGAGTGCCACGACCCCAAGGCCCCCGGGGAGCCATCCAAAGAGGCTCCTCGAAAACCTGACAAGACGAGTGGAGGTTCCTCCCTGGGAAAGGAGGTATCCGGCGAAGGTAAACAGGGGGATAGCCAATAATACAGGCGCATTGGCTAAGCGGAAGATTTCAATGGGGATGGCGGTGAATTCCACCCCGCTAACGTGGAGGCCAAGCATGGCAGCAGTCAGGATGCCCGCAAAAAGCGGAAGGCCTGAGATGACAAGGATAATGAGGATGATTACCAGTATCAGAATCATGATAACATCCCCCTGACGATTTGAATTCCCTCATCAATAGCTCTTATGAGGAACCGAAAAAGGAGAAAGGCAAAGCCCGCTGGTAGGATCAATTGACTTATCCAGCTTGGCAGGTTCAAAAAGATAGTCCCGCCAAACTCCATTTCCATGCTTATGTAGTCGATGCATACCTTGACCATGATGGCGCTTATCACCACGCAGGCTGAGGCCAAAATAAGTTCGCGGGTGGGAAGCCATTTCTTAGGGAGGAGGGTGGACAAGAGATCTATCTTGATATGCTTACCCTCCTTAGTAAGAAGAGAAGCCCCTAAAAAGGTCAGCCATAGCACGAGCAGCCTGACAAAGGGTCCGGACCAGTCTATATGTCCTAACATGTCATTGGCCCATTGAAAATGGCCATAGGTATACAGACTTCTCAGTGCCACCTGAATAAAGGTGAGGATAACCATCAACCAGAGTAGAAGGATAATCAGCCAGCCCTCAAGTCTGGCAAGGATATGGTCAAACTGCTTTAGGGTATTCATGAAGATTTTGGAATTGAATATTGAAAATTGAAGATTGATACGCCCGTAAGAAATCCTTTTTACGGGCGTATCATAATCTTAATCGTACTCTTAATCATAATCGTATTGAGTAAGAGTAAGATTATGATTAAGATTATGAAATAGGAAAGCTATCTCCTCCCTGAACCTTTGCACCCGTGAATGGCTACGAAGTTGTTAATCATTGGGTCTTTTCAGGAGCGTGTAAACACGGTCCAGGAGTTTTTTGGGAAAGACCTTGTTGGTCAGCTTGCGGGTTACTTCTGCCCCGACAGCGTGAAACTGATTGAGGGTTTCTCCCTTTGGTACAGGGATGATGGTCAACCCGCTCTTCCTGAGTATCTCAATCGCCTCCTCGGTTTGATCTCTCAATTGGGTTGTGAGGTCTGCCATCCCCTTTTTAAGGGTATCTTTCAGTAATTTGGCTAAGTCTTTCGGTAGCTTTTTATACTGCTTTGATGATAGTAGGATTGCCCCTGTGGAGTGTACAAGGGGAAGGGCCATCATATAATCGAGATAGTTCTGCCACTGGAGGGCCAAGGCGCCCAGGGGAGGGGCATAGACGGTGTCAATCATCCCGGTGTTCAGGGCCGTGGTAACGTCCGTGATGGCAAGTGGGATCGGGTTTACCCCCATGGCGATAAAGGTTTCTTTGGCGATCGGGTCCCCTGTCCATGTCCATACCTTCAGGCCTGAAAGATCGTGAACGGTCCTGATCGGTTTTTTTGAGAGTAGATGAACATTGCCCACCTCTGCCCAGCCCAAAAGTTCAAAACCCTTTTTCCTGAACTGCTCAGAAAAAAAAAGGTTTAGTTCCCGGTGGACCAGGTCAACCTCCTGGTAGGTTCTGAAGAGGAAAGGGAGGTCAAGGACTCTAACCATTGGCAGGATTTTTCCGAACCCCACACCGGAAAATGCAGCGGAGTGGATCTGGCCTATCCTGATCTTTTTCAACACATCTAATTCATCACCGGCAATACCACCAGCATAGATTCTGAAACCCAGCCTGCCCCCACTCTTTTCTCTAATCTCCTTATCTATCACCCGCATCTGTTTTACCCAGGTGGACCCATCCGGCGCCACAGTGGCAAACTTAATGAGATATTGGGGCTTCTTTGCTGCTTCTAACTCATGTAGTGGCTGGTAAAAGAACCACATGCACAGGAAAAGGAAGACTAATTGTGTTCGTTTTTTCATAAACTAAAAACCTCCTGATTTTAAAAGAAGAGCTCATCAGCCATTTCTTTAAGACCTTTCATTTTCTCTTTGATCGCACTGTTTATGAGACAGGCGTCTTTCAGTTGATCGAGCGGGGCCCGCTCCACCTCCTCAATCAGGTTAAGGAATAATTCCTTGTCCTGGACCCTGACCGCATAGTATTTGGCATAATAGTACTGCGCCAGAAAGAATTTTCCATTGCTCGCGGCCATAGCCTTTGTGAAAAACTCCTTTGCCTTAGCCGCATCTCCGCCTAAGATCTTTGGCCTTGCCGCTAACATAGAGCCGGATATTATATAGGGCGAGCCATAAAAATATTCCGGGTCTATCTTCATTACCCTTTCCAGGCATTCCTGTGAAGCGGTCAACTCGCCTAAGGCCGCAGGCTTGTCTAAGTTGAGATTGATCCATCCATTCCAAGACATTGTAACCCAGAACAGGGGCTCAATCTGCCCCTTTCCCATGGCGTTAAGCCTGGCCAGGATTGCCTGATGATTCGCATCTTCGATGCCGATAGCCTTGAGCCCGTATCTCCTGGCACGCAGGTAGAGTATTGATGCCCTTTCCGGGTCTTCCTCCTCAACAAATAGCATAGCATATCCGGTAAATCCCATACAGAGGGCAGTCAGGAGCTCTTTGTTTTGGGGGGCACTCTTGAGAAGACCCTCCATCAATTTGAGTTCCGCAGGGAGGGATTGCTCAGCGAGTTCCAGGTCGCATTCCTCAAAAAAGGCCATGGTTAAGTTGGGGATGAGGGGTGATGTGGCGTGCAGGGCCAATCTCATGCATCCGCTCATTAACAGCATCAGTAGAACGATGGCAAACAGGCTGCAGGAGGTCTTTTTCATGTATCAATAACCGATAAACGGCTCTCCTTTTTTTAGAGGGCTTTCTAACAGCTTTTCGGCCACAAATTGGGCCCCGGAGGCGTTTTCCATATTCAAGACTTGATCATAGTATTTTGTGGCCTCATCCCGGTTATTCTCAAGCTCATAACTCATCCCTATTTTTGTCAGGGGCCATGCAATCATCGTAGGGTCGTTTTCGGGATCCTGATGATCGAGTATCTTTCTTAGTCTGGATCTGGCTTCAGGATAGAGCCCATGAAAAAGGTCATATATTGACTCCAAGTAAAGTGCACGTCTCTCCCACATGGAGGCCATCTCCCTGTTAGATGCTTCAGTGCTCCTCAGGCGCAACTGGCTGACCATTTCTCTGTATTGAGGATCCATCTCTAATCTGATATAGCTGACACCTCGAAGAACCTGGAAACGTTGGTTTTTATTATATCTCTCTGCCAGTTCGGTTGAGAGATCAAGGGCCTTTGTAAAGTCCTGCTCACCGAAGAGATAGATATAAAGGAGAACAGTCTTGGCTTCTGTTGCCGAGTAGGTTGCCTCCTTGGAGGCAATAGTTAACTTCTTCAGCCCTTTTTCTATATCGCCCTCGTGGATAAGAAAGTAGGTCAAAAATTTCAAAATCCCTGAAAGCCGAGCTGTATAATAATCAAAAGTGCCTAAGCCCAATAAGACGTCCTTGTTATCAGGATCCATTTTCAAGCAGATTTTGAGGGCCTTTATGGCATCTCTCGCCAAGAAAAATGAAGAGGCCCAGTTGCCTTTCATAAGTTCAAAGCGGCCTTTAAAACCCAAGGCCCCTCCAAGATAAAAGAAGTCATAACTGTCTGCATTGTCCTTGTCAACCCGGACTTCAGCGACCTCTATGGCGCGGTCAATTCGCCTCTTGAACTCCTTCACGTTCTCTAAAGACCAGAAGCCGGAGGCTAAGCGGGACCATGAAACCATGGCCAAATAGAAATAACCGGCTGGTTTATCCCGTGATTTGGCAATGACGTTTCTGAACAGGTCCTCGGCATCATCAAATTGACGATCATAAATGAGATCTATCCCCCGTAAAATCTGTCCGTTTATCTTTGATTTTTTCAAGTCAGGCCCTTCGCCATTTTCAGAGCTTAAAAGGTCCTGTGCAGTGGCCATCAACAAGAGTGAAATAAAGACCAATGAGAAGGAGAATAAAAAAAAGTGCGTTTTGAAGGAGTATCGGTTTCTCACGGGATAACCTGTTTCGGGTTTATGCTTTGCTGATTTGTGTGGGGATTGCGATATTTAGCGACATAAACTACATGAGAGCTATCGATTACGCAAGCTTAGAATGCCGATTTTTTTAGGTAAATTGGGGGAATGTGATCCTAAGTTTAAGATTTTGTGGACTTTTTCTTGTTTATGTATTAATATAAAATACTCAAATACAGTGTGAAGGTTGGGAGAGTAACAAAATGAAGATATTCATTATGGGAAGCACAGGTATGTTGGGGAGTGAATGTAAGGAAGTTCTTGGGCAGGACAACGAAGTTATTTGTCCGGGCAAAGATGAAGTGGATATTATTAGCTGGGATGTGGTTATAGAGAACCTTGCTGAGGTGGCTCCTGACGTGATCATCAATTGTGCAGGATTCACCGATATGAAGGCGTGTGAAACAGAGGATTTTGCGGTTAGAAAAATCAATGTGGAAGGTCCAAGGAATCTGGCACAGGCATCTGCGCGATTTGGCTGTAAAATGGTTCATCTCTCCTGCGGGCATGTATTTGATGGTAAAAAGGGAATGCCCCAGCCCTATTTTGAAGACGACACCCCGAATCCAGTCTCAGCCTATGGGAAAAGTAAATTGGAAAGCGAAACAGCGGTTAGGGGCAACTCCCCAAGCTATATTATCATCCGCTCCACCTGTCTGTATGGCATAAACGGTAAAAACATAATTAAATCGATCTTAGCTCAGGCTGTTCGTAAAAAGAGAGAGGTTTTGCGGATACCGGAGGATCAATTCGGGTCGCCCACGTGGAGCTATCGCTTGGCTTTGCAGATAAAGACACTCTTAGAAAAGGAGGGAAGAGGCACCTACCATTTAACTGCCGGGGGCTATTGCAGCCGCTTTGAATTTGCCAAGTATCTCCTGAACAAATTAGGCATCAAGACCCCAATTGAACCTTGCAGCCTGAAGGACCTGAATAGTCCCTTTGTTGTGCCTGCAAATTGTCTGTTAGAAAACAGACTTTCCAAGAAGCATGGACTCAATGTCATGGTCGATTGGAAAGAGGACTTAGACAGGTTTCTTGAGAAATTTGGTAAAGAGTTAATCAAGGAGGTCCGGCGGGCATGAAAATATTGCTCTCCATCCTCGGTTTGTCATACGCAGTTTGCCCCTATGACCTTTTTCCCGATTTTTTTGTAGGCGTGGGATGGATTGACGACCTTATAGTCTTAGGCCTGCTCTGGTGGTATCTCTATGTTTACAGAAAGAGGCGATACGGCTATGAAGGCCATAATGCAGAGAGGGATGAGTTCTCGCAGGGGGCGGGTTCAAGAGGAACCGCAGCAAAGGATGCTTTTGAACCGAAAGACGCGTACTCCGTGTTGGGCCTCCAAAAAGGGGCATCTTCAAAGGAGGTAAAAGAGGCCTACTTACGCCTTGCTCATCAATATCATCCTGACAAGGTGCTGCATCTCGGGGAGGAATTCAAGGAGTTGGCTGAAATCCGCTTTAAAGAGATACAGGGCGCCTACCAGGAGTTGAAATCTAAATAGAACGGCCTAAGACACCCCCCTCATAAATAGCGGCCTTGGCGCTTCTCGGTTCTAAGCAGTCTCCTATTTGATGGATCTCATATCCCAATGACTTGATCTGCTTATAAAGCCTGTTATCCGGTTTGGAACCGACTGCAGCCACAACTTTAGATGCCTCAATAAAAACCTGTGTGTCATCTTCGCCCGCAACAACCGCGCCGTTGTCTTCCACTCTTATTAGCTTAGATCCTGTCCTGATCTCCACGTTGTTATCTTTAAGCTTTCTGATGAGGAGTTGTTTTGTGATGCTTTCAAGGGGGGCGCCGATTTTGGGAAGCATTTCAACGATGGTCACCTGACACCCGTTCTCCGAGAGGTGGAGGGCAACCTCACATCCGGTGGGGCCGCCTCCAATAACCACAGCCTTTTCTATTTTTTGCTGACCGCTATTCAGGGCCTCATTGACAGAGATAACAATCTCCTTGTCAATCCCGGCAACAGGCGGAAAAGAGGGTACGGAGCCCGTGGCTAAGATCACTATGTCAGGGGCCTGGGTCTTTAGCGTGTTTGCCGTGACTTCGTGGTTGATGTGGCATTTCACTCCGAATCTTTCTATCTGTCTCTTTTGGAATCTGATCAGGTTCAGTAGTTCTTTCTTAAAATTAGTAATACTCCCCACTATTAGCTGTCCTCCCACCTGGGTTTGCTTTTCAAAGAGGTGAACATCATGCCCACGCCTCGCAGCAACCCACGCCACGTTCAAGCCGCCGGGACCGGCTCCGACAACCATGACCTTTTTTTGGGTTTTTGCAAGATGAAAGGCCATCTCCTTTTCACGTCCTAATGCAGGATTGACGAGACACTCTATGCGGCCTCTTCTGAAGATGGACTCCATGCAGGTATTGCATGCGATACAGGTTCTTATGTCGTCTAATCGGCCTTCTATGGCCTTTTTTGGCATTTCGGGATCCGCCAAGAGACCTCTGCCGATGCAAACAAGATCGGCCGTTCCATTTTTTATAATCTCATTAGCGATCAGGGGATCATTGATTCTCCCCACGGTCATTACCGGCACATCCAGCGCCTTTTTGATTTCCCCGGCAAAATCTGCTAAACAGGCCTTTTTCATAAACATAGGCTGGCAGATCCATTCGGGTGTGGCGTCGTTTCCGGCAGATACCTGAACAACATCCATGCCGGCATTTTGCAGGATTTTCAGGATTTCAATACTCTCTTCAATGTCAAGGCCGTCTTTGACGAATTCCATGGCGCTTATCTTAAAGGAGATGGGGAAATCTTTGCCAACACGATTTCTCAACTCCTTCACAATCTCTTCGGCAAACCGGGTCCTTCCCGCGATATCTCCGCCATACCGGTCTTCGCGGATATTGGAAAACCTCGAAAGAAATTGATTGACGAGATAACCGTGAGCCCCATGGATTTCTATTAATTCAAACCCTGCCTCAATGGCCCTGGTGGTGGCATCCCCGAATTTTTGGACTATCTCCTCTATTTCACCCGTCGCAAGCGGTTTCACATCTCCCCTTATAGTGGGACAGGGGAGGGGTGAGGGGGCCACCGGTAGTTGCTTGATTACCTTAGATGATGTCTGCCTGCCACCATGGTGAATCTGAACGGCAGGAATTGATCCTTCAGATTTGATTGCTGTAGCGATTTTATGGAGCCCTTCCACAAACCGATCATCGTAAATTCTGGCCTGGTGGGGAGAGACTATTCCCTCTGGCGATACTGCACAGGCCTCCATAATCACCATAGCAGGGCCGCCTGCAGCCCTTAACCTGTAGTGTTCAACGGTTTTGTCGGTGATAGAACCGTCGTCCTCTATCAAGAAAGAGGCCAGTCCAGGCATGACGATTCTATTCTTGAGATTACAATTCTTGATCCTATAATTAGAAAAAAGGTATTGCACCTATCTTTTCCTCTCCAAAATTGATGCACTCGTAAAAAGTCCGATTTCGGCCATTTCGGGTGAGATAACCTATTGATATTATTAATGGCGGTTTTTTCAATTTTGACTTTTTACGGGACCATCAAAATTGATTTAAGCTGGAGAATATAGAAATATGATATATGTTTGTCAAACAAAAAAATGGGCTGGGGTGCCTATGAAATATCTGACTTGAAAGAGAGACTCATAGCTGATAATGTTCAGTCCCAAACCCCGTTAAGTGGTTGAGTCCCGCCTTAGGCGAGGTCTGGAGGAGGGTTTTGAAAAATGAGACAAAAGGAATTAGGATTTGAGCAAGGACCTATCAGGCCACCGAGCGAGGCCCGGAGTCTCCTCCTTCGGGTGACCCGGAACTGCCCCTGGAACCAGTGTCAGTTTTGTCCTGTGTACAAGAAAAGGAAGTTCTCCTTGAGGACAGTTGAGGAGATCAAGCAGGATATAGAGAGCGTCAAGGATATTGTTGATGATGTCAAGGCCGTTTCCTGGAGGCTTGGCTCCAGCGGGGCTGTCAATGACGAGGTAATCAGCTCCATTTTCGGAGATTCAGATTATAGCGATAGTTATCGCAGCGTTGCGGCCTGGCTTTATTACGGTACTGGCGCGTGCTTTTTGCAGGACGCCGATAACATGATCATGAAGGCTAGAGAGTTGGTTGAAGTGCTGAATTTCTTAAGGAAAAAACTTCCAGAGGTCACCAGGATAACCACCTATTCCAGGTCCCGCACTGTTGTACGTAAATCTGTGGAATCGTTGAAGCAGATACGGGAGGCAGGATTAGACAGGATACATATCGGGCTCGAAAGCGCTTATGACCCGCTCCTCAAACTGATGAAAAAAGGAGTCAAAGGTGCCCAGCAAATTGAGGCCGGCCAAAAAGTTATCGAGGCCGGTATGGAGCTATCCGAATATGTTATGCCCGGGTTAGGTGGTCAGGAGATATGGAAGGAACACGCGGTTGAGACAGCAAAGGCATTGAATCAGATCAATCCCCACTTTATCCGACTGAGGAGCCTGCGCGTGCCGAGGAGGGTCCCCCTGCACGAAAAATTGAAGGATGGCAGCTTCACCATGCAGACCGATGACATGATAGCGGAAGAGATCAAGCTTTTTATTGAGACCTTAGACGGGATTACCAGCATGGTGACGAGCGATCATATCATGAACCTCCTTGAGGAGGTTACCGGCAGGCTTCCCCAAGACAAGGAAATGATGTTGGAAGTGATCCGGAAGTATCAGGCGCTTTCAGATCTTGACCGGACAATATTCCGGATTGGGAGGCGCGGCGGAACTTACCGATCAACTGATGACCTGGAACACGATACCGTAACCTATGGGAAGATCAAGAACCTGTACCACCATATTGAGTCTAAGGAAGGGATTGAGGGTGTTGAAAAAGCTGTCACTGATATGGTGGACCGATATATTTGAAATTTGTTTTTAGATTCTTAATCTTACTCTTAATCGTTTTGAGTAAGATTATGATTATGATTAAGATTATGAAATAGTTATTTCGTTCAGACACTACTTAACGAGGTCCGATGAATGAGTTATTATCCGGTTTTCCTGCAGCTCGAAGATAAGATAGCCCTCGTAGTTGGAGGGGGCAAAGTGGCCCAGAGAAAGGTGGAAACCCTTCTGAGGTATGGGGCTTCGATACATATTGTAAGCAAGGTGTTAACCGGTAAACTTAAACAATTGATTGAGATTAATAAAGTGCGGCTTTTGGGCGAAGAGATGAGGGAAGAATTTTTAGATGGTGCATTTATTGTCATAGCGGCTACCGATGATAAGGAGTTGAATAGTAAGGTCAGTGAGAGCGCCCGCAAAAGGGGTCTGCTGGTTAATGCGGTAGACCAGCCCGCAGACTGCAATTTTATCGTTCCCTCCATCGTAAGAAAAGGAGACCTCTCGATTGTGATCTCAACCTCCGGGAAGAGCCCTGCCCTTGCAAAGAAGATAAGAAAAGGGCTTGATGTACAATTTGGTAACGAATATGAGACTTTTTTGAATCTGATGGGCGGTTTACGGAAAAAGGTCCTGGCAATGGGCCTTTCACAGGAAGAAAACAGCCGCATTTTTCATGAAGTTGTTGATGGGGGAATCATAGAGGCCCTGGCAAGAAATGATCTAGCCAGGGTAGAATCATCTCTTGCAAGGATACTCCCACAGGAGATAAATATAAAAACACTCTTGTCTCGCGCAAAGGCGCAAAGGACGCGAAGACAAAATGAATAATGTCAATAAAATTTAATTGGTAACTCTCTATGCTTTTTCAGAACCTGCGCTTGGAAAAAGTGGCCCTTCGGGGCAGTTAAAAATTTCGGAGCGCTGGAGTATGGGATCTGTAATATGGCTTGAGATGAGAGATTCCTTTGCATTACTCCATTACTCCAACACTCCAACACTCCAACGAGCTGGGATAGCTGTTTTACAACATGTTGTCAGTTAGAAAGTACTAAGGAGCTTATGGCACCTCTCTGGTTTAACGCTGCACTTTGTTTTGAACTGTTGGCAACAGGCGGGTTTATCGTCTTTATCATCAGGCAGGAGAAATGGATCTTCAGGTGTTCATACTGGATTCTCGTTACAGGATTTCTCTTCCATACCATTTTTTTAGGTTACCGATACTATCTGTTGGGGGTGGCCCCGATCCTTGACCTTAAGTCTGCGCTATCGTTTTTTGCCTGGTCCATTATTTGCGTATACCTGATTATCCAGGGAAGATTCAAGCTGATGGTTTTGGGATCGTTTGTTGCTCCCTTTGCAGCGTTTCTAATGATTATTTCGTCGGCAATGCCCTGGACACAGGAACCTGTAAAACCGCTTTTTAAGAGCCTGTGGCTCACTATCCATGTGGGGACTGTATTTATTGGTGATGCCTTGTTGGCCATTGCCTTCCTGGCCGCCATTATGTACCTGATCCAGGAGTATCAGATTAAACAGAAACGTCTCGGGGCAATCTACAGCAGGCTCCCCTCTCTTGCTACCTTAGATAGCATTAATTATTATTCGATCATTTATGGATTCCCCTTTCTGACCGTGGGGATGATTACCGGGTCTGTTTATGCCCAATATGCCCTTGGAAGCTATTGGCAATGGGATCCCAAAGAGGCATGGTCTCTGATCTCGTGGTTGTTTTACGCGGCGCTTCTTCATCAAAGGATTGCGGTTGGCTGGCAAGGACGAAGGGCTGCAATTATGGCTATTGTCTGTTTCTCTGTATTGGTGTTTACCTTTGTGGGTGTCAGTTTGTTGATGGGTGGGTATCATAGTTTCAGCAGTATGGGGGTACGATAAAATCTATGCTGAAAATCATCAACATAGGCATGAACCATGAGACCGCGCCAATAGAACTGAGGGAGCGCCTTGCATCAGAGTCAGACAATACCCTAAAGGCTTTGGTCTCAATGAGAGAGATCGATGTTGTCAAGGAGGGTCTTTTTCTCTCCACGTGCAACCGGGTTGAGGCCTTATTCATCACAGAAGAGGTGGAAGAGGCCAGGAAATCAGTGGTTTCATTCATGTGCAAACTTGGGGGTATCCGGGCAGAGGAATTTCTGACATGCCTCTATGTTCTTGAAGATATGGACGCGGTCAAACATATATTTAATGTGGCCTCCAGCCTCGATTCCATGGTGCTTGGAGAACCCCAGATTCTCGGCCAGATTAAAGAGGCCTATGCTCAGGCAACGAACCAGAAAACATCAGGCGTTATCCTCAACCGGTTAATGCACCGCGCCTTTCACGTGGCAAAAAGGGTGCGATCAGAGACCGATATCTGTGGGGCTGCGGTTTCGATCAGTTATGCGGCAGTTGAATTGGCCAAGAAGATATTTCATGTTTTGGAGGGGAAAAAGATCCTTCTCATAGGCGCCGGGGAAATGGCTGAATTAGCGGCGAGGCACCTGCTTAGCAATGGGGTTGGTTCAGTTATGGTGGCCAACAGGACCTTTGATCGGGCAGTTGAGGTAGCGGAACGTTTTAATGCCCTGCCAGTCTCATTTGATGAAATCGGAGCGCAACTCTTCGATGTGGATATTGTTATAACGTCGACCGCTTCTCCGGAATATGTGATTACCCGATCCCAGGTCAAGAAATCGCTCAGGAAGAGACGCAATCGCCCCATCTTTTTTATTGATATTGCGGTCCCAAGAGACGTTCAGCCGGAAGTCAATGACCTGAATAATGTCTATCTCTATGACATCGACGACCTGAAAGGCGTTATCGAATTAAATATGGCACAGAGGCAGGAGGCGGCGGTCAAGGCGGGGCGCATTGTCGAGGAAGAGGTTGTCAAGTTTGAAAAATGGTTAAAGACCTTGGCAGTGGTTCCTACAATCATTTCATTAAGAAACAAGGCAGAATCGATCATCCGGGCCGAATTTGTAAAGAGCAATTCGGCCTTGGGCGAACTTACACCTGTTCAGTATGAGGCCATAGAAACCTTGACGAGATCCATTGTCGAAAAGATGCTGAATGACCCTATCGTTTTTCTAAAGGGAAAGGCGGGACGATCAACTCTTAACACATATCTTGATTTGACAACAAAACTATTTAATTTAAACGATCTCGATGCTTTGCCTCAAGGTGAAGAGTTGATGAGGAAAAAGGTACGATAAAGTGATCTAAAGTTTGGAGTTTGAAGCGCCTAAAGTTGATGTTTGTTTTTTCACGCCTTGGCATGATGGTTATTTGATAGTACGTTCAAAAGTTCATAACAGTACTCGTAATCATACTCTTTTACAGCCAGATTGAGAAATGTTTGATTATGAGTAAGATTATGATTATGAGTAAGAAAAAAACCTAAATGGCAAAGGGAGACAAAATGGACCTGAGTAAAATGATTCAAACCCTCAAAGAACATCCCGATTATCCAAAGATGGGGATGATCGCCAGCCACCTCGGTGTGGTGCGGGAAACTTCCCTGAATGGGGACAAGGTGAGTGGCATTGAAGTTGTATTTGATGAAGATGTATTAGATGCGATAGTCCTCAAAATCAGACAATTGCCTGGGATTGTTGATGTATTGGTTGAGACCTCAGGGGGCCGATTGGAGGTTGGTGACGAGATCATGACCGTAGTTGTGGGCGGAGATACCCGTGAGCATGTGTTTCCTGCGCTCATAGAGGCGGTCGACATGATAAAAAGAGAAGGGGCAAGTAAGAAGGAAATTAGATAACACTGGAGATGGGATATGGGAATGATAGATGTCACAGGGAAACCGGTTGTCAGACGCAAGGCAGAGGCGGCGGGAAGAATTGTCCTTACTCCGGGTACAATTCAAAAAATAGAGGGAGGGGAGATCAAAAAAGGGGATCCTTTCTTGGTGGCGGAAGTTGCTGCCATGAACGCAGCTAAACAGACTCATCTGCTGATTCCCCATTGTCACCAGATTCCTTTAGATACGGTAAAGGTAACCTTTGAAATAGTTGGGGAAGCGGTTGAGGCCAAATGTCTTGTCAGGTCACAGGCGCGCACAGGCGTTGAAATGGAAGCGCTCATAGGGGTCTCTGTTGCATTAAATACCCTCTGGGATATGGTCAAATACCTTGAAAAAAACGGGCAGGGACAATACCCTTCTACAATGATTACCGATATCAGGGTATTAAAGAAGGAGAAGGGCGAGTAGAGATTTTGACGATGGTTACGATTAAAAAGGGGATTTAAGAATGAAGAAATTATTACTGATGATGTTCATAACAATTGGAATATCCTTGATTTCACAAACTGGTCAGGCCCAAAAGTCCTATGTGATGAATCCCAGCAAGATTACCCTTCGAAAAGGACCGGGCGTAGGGGAAAAGATCATTATAATGCTTCGTCAGGATGAGGCTGTGCAGGTCTTAGAGACCAAAAAGGGTTGGAGTCGTGTTCGTCTTTTGGAGCCCAACCGGCAGAACAAGGAGGGGTGGGTAGTGAGTGGCTATTTGGTTAACCGTGTTCCCTGGAAAATTCAGACCGGGTTGTTGAAAAAAGAGAATGCCAGACTCAAAGAGAAGCTGACTAAGATTGAGAAGGAGTGGAGCGAGTTGTCCAGTGAAAGGGAAGAGCTTAGCGGAAAACTGGAAAAAAACGGGACAGACCTCGATGCAGTGCGAAAAAGATATGAGACCTTAAAAAGGGAGGCCAGCAGTTTTTTGAAACTCAAGAAAGAGTATGAGACAACAAAGACTAAAATGGAGGTTGCCCAGGCAACCACGGAAAAATTGACCAAAGAAAATGTTGTGCTGAAGTCTTCTCAGAGGAATACGTGGTTTCTCACTGGAGCGGCAGTGCTGCTGGTTGGTCTAATCTTTGGTCTGATCATGGGAAGACAACAGAAAAAACGGAAATCCTCCTATTACTGATGTGCCGGTAAAGAGGGCTTTTCCCGAAACTTGACAAGTAAGGGTGGTTTTGCCTAAGGTAAAGGTTGTTATGACTATTTCATTACTGAACAAAGAAAATACAGGACTTATTATCGTAGATGTCCAGGAAAAGCTCATGCAGGTTATGGGCAATCCGGACAGGGTCACTGACAGGATTGTCAAGCTCCTTCATCTTTCGAGGGTCTTCGAACTGCCGGTTATTCTGACCGAGCAATATTCCAAATGGCTGGGTTCCACAGTCCCCCCGATAAAGGAATCATTGCCTGAATATGACCCAATCGAAAAGCTCGATTTCAATTCCTGCAGTGTCGATCCATTTAATAACCGTGTGGAGGCAGAAGGCCTGCGCAATATAATCCTGACGGGTGTTGAAACCCACATCTGCGTATTCCAGACATGTGTTTCCCTTTTAGAGAAGGGGTGCAGTGTGCATGTTCCTCATCATGCAGTGGATTCCAGGACAGAGGACAATTGGAATATTGGCCTCTCGCTTATGAAGGAGGCAGGGGCCGTTATTACTTCCACCGAAACCATTATTTTTCAGATCCTCAAAAAGGCCGGTACATCTGAATTCAAGAAGATGCTAAAAACTATCAAGTAGTGGCAGGTAAGAAAGGCGCTTAAATGGAATACAATCCTATTATTAAAGAAGAACTTTACAAGATGAGTGTAATGCCCAACCTCCTTAATTATGAAAAGCTTAGGGAGGATTTCAGGTGGGAAGATATAGAGAAGGAACTTGATGAATTCGATGACGGGGGTCTCAATATAGCCTATGAGGTCATAGACAGACATGCAAAAACATCATTGAAAGACAAAGTCGCCCTTTACTGGGAGGGGAAGGATGGTGAAGTTGAGGAATATTCGTTCTTAGATTTATACGGACTGACCAACCGTTTCGCCAATGTTCTAAAGAGCCTGGGGATCAAAAAAGGAGACAGGGTCTTTACTTATGGGGATAGGATTCCCGAGATATATATATCTCTTTTAGCTGCACTCAAGGCCGGGGGCGTCATTGGTCCCCTTTTTTCTGCCTTTGGGCCTGATGCCGTAAAAGACAGGCTTGGAGACTGTGAGGCAAGGATCCTTATCACAACACCGAAGCTGGCAGGGATCGTGAGAGAGATCGTTCAAGACCTGCCTGCCCTTGAAACAGTCATCATTATCAACAGAAAAAATGTGGCCTATGAATTGAAAGAAAAAGAGGTCAACTATGAAGACCTCATGGAAAATGCGTCAGATCTGTTTGATATAGAAAAGACAGACAGGGAAGACTATGCCATCATCCACTATACATCCGGGACCACCGGAAAACCGAAGGGGGTTGTGCATGCTCATGAGGCGGTTGTGGGTCATTACGCCACGGCCAAGTATGTCCTTGACCTTCACCCCGATGATATTTACTGGTGCACTGCCGATCCTGGTTGGGTTACCGGAACCTCATACGGGATCTTTGGCCCCTGGTCAAATGGCATATCCCAGGTGGTTTATG
>JAOZQV010000274.1 GCA_029932035.1 Deltaproteobacteria bacterium
AGAATGCCCTATCCAGCTCTTCCGATGTGATCTCAACCTCAAAGCGATCTTCATCTGCAACCATGGGCCTGATCTGAAGAAAATTGAAATCGCTTCTCCTTTTCTTGTCAGGGCTCAGATCAACTGAAAACTCAATTTCAATAGGACACCCCATCCCCTTTCGTCCCAATGTCAGCAAATCAGACAAGAGCTGGGGCAAAGGAAAAATATCGTATTTCAATACCTGAGCAAATGTCAGTATTTTAGGCCCCGGGATGTAGCCCGTGTCCCTGATACGATCTTCTTCAGGCACGTAAGTGCTGGCAAGTGTCCTTATAGGGAATTCGTTTTCAGCATCATCTACTTCCCTTTTTTCAAGATTGGAATCCTTCCATGCCTTAGGGTCGTCAGCATAATTTTTGATCCTTAAGGCATAAAAAAAACGCTGGCCGTTCACAAGGATATCTTTGACAGTGGAAAACTGGGGCATGATCTTTGGATACTTGGGAGAGAAGCGCAATGTCTTTTCTCCTTCTACAACGGTTTTGCCTAAACCCAAGGCGATATGGGCAATCCCTTCTTCGGGTTTCATATGGGATACCGGATAGAAATTATGGGACTGGGCCACACCGGAAATAGCCGGGTAAAAATAGTCTCCGTACCCCTTTCCGGCAACCTGCTGGATAATAACTCCCATTGCCTCCGCCTGTGGTTGATTTGAAGTGCTTCTTGAAAATGCCTTTGGACTTTCGTAATAGGTAGATGCGTAGACCAATTTAATGGCGGTAATGAGATGCTGAAACCGAACCGAAGGGTCGGGATGGTTATTGGGGATCATGTAGGTGTGATAAAGCCCGGCATAGGGTTGAAACTGGGCGTCTTCCAACAGGCTTGAAGAACGGACGGAGAGGGGAACCCTGACCTGGGCCACAAAGGCCTCTAAGTCTTTTACCAGCCTCTCCGGCATTTCAGCTTTCAAAAAGCCCTGCGCGACTTCTTCATCAGCCAGGTTTTCCTTGGCAAAGCGCTGCAAATGGTTCTTGGTTACAAAAGACTCAAAGCCGTCAGAGCAGATAACTAAGGTTTTGGGAATTCTGATGTTGATTTCAGAATATTTTTCCTGAAGCTCCTGGTTCTGCTCAAGAACAGCGGACATAAAGGCCAGGCCCCGGGCCTTCCCCCCTAAGGATCCCTGACCGACCTTGAGGAAATCCGCGATGTAAGGATCAAAATTATCGGCCCTAAACCGGGCCACCACCCCTTTTTGACGTAATTTCCGCAGAGCCCGGATGTTGGAAATAATATACTCCCGCATTTCGGGGGCACAGCTGAATTCAGAGGCCTGGACCTCACGGAATTTGGAGGCAAGGGCTATTTCAGAACGGGCCATGATCCAGTTGGAAAAGTGATTACGTTCCGCATGATAGCAAAGCGACTCATCCGGTATCAGGGAAAGCTTTGTTTCGAGCGTACGAAGGTCAGAGGCCCGGTCAATCTCTTTCCCGTCAGGCAGACGAAATACGAAATCCCCGAAGCCGAGGCGGGTAAGGAAAAAATCGTGTATCTCGGATAGAAGGTGTGGCGAATTCTTATCAAGGAACTCAGCGGGAACTTGATCTGCCTTTTCCCTGTTCTTTGGTTCCGAACTGAGCAGGAGAAGTGGAACGTCAGGAACTTCTTTTCTGATTTGGGAAAGCAGAAGGAACCCCGTATTATCATCCAATTGATGGTTTTTGGGTAAACGGGCATCTGATATCACGCCGAAGAGAAAGGAACGGAATTTTTGGTAAAGCTCAAGGGCTTCTTCATAATTAGTGGCGAGAAGTATTTTGGGTCTGGCCCGCATTGTAAGGAGCCTGTGTTCTTCATTGAGGCCAACTTTGAGTACCGCCTGTGTCTGCCTTACGATCTCTTTGTAGATAAGGGGTAAAAAGGACGAGTAATAAATCGGTGAATCTTCAACCAGAAGGAGGACACGTACCATCGCCTTCTGGGTATCAATAGCTACATTAAGGTGGTCTTCAGCGTTCTTGACCATGGCCAAAAGGAGATCTGAATTACCGGACCAGATAAAAATCTTGTCTATCCCCTCGCAATTTTTGTTCTCAGGAGGTGGATAAATACCCCTGGGACTGTGAGCCAAGAGGAAAACAGGCAACCCCGGATTCATTCTTTTCACCTGCAAACCGAGAGAAAACGCATCCATTTCCTCCAAGTGCGGGGTAGTCAGGACCATGTCGAATTTTTTCATTCTCAAAAGCGCCAAGGCATCATAGGCCGAAGAAGTCCTTGTCACCCTCGGGGGATGACTCAGGTTCAACCCGCTATATTCGTTAATAATCCTTGATGCGAGACTCCCGTCTTCTTCCATGATGAAGGCATCATAGGGACTGGAAACGAGCAGAATCTCACGCACCTTCTTTGACATTAGTTCGTGATAGATCCTGAAACGCGCATAAGATTCTATCGATTGATTAGTGTTTTCTGAGTCCATCTTACCTCCGCCTCAGATTTTCGATTGGAGCAGGCGGCTCGAAGTAATAAAGGATGATTATTCAACGTGTCTAACAGAAGATTGAAAACATCAAGGGCAGGATAAATTCCTCCCCTTGATGTCTCGAACTATTTTCTGTCAGGTCTTAGGCGTCTATTATACCGAGGGCCTCTTCCCTGTATGCATCCATTACATACGGAATACCCGTAATCTTTGCACATTCTTCTGTCAGTGAAAATATATCCTTCCTGCTGATGTATTTGACCTCCCAGTTTCTCGAACCGGCCATTAACTGCTGGAGTCCTACCTTGATCTTGTCTACGGCGCTAAATATGCCAACAGCCCCCAACGGAAGGTTATCTGCCTCAGCCCCGTACTTTTCTTTAAGAACCTCGTAATTCATGAAGATCTCTTCTTTTGTTGAACCGTATTTTGCAACTGTGGACGGGAGCCCGCCTTGTTCGCCTCTCAACCACCTTTCCGTATTTTTTCCCACCATTCCCGGAATCATCAGGGCACGGCCCATGCAGACGGCCTTGCAGTACGGGGCGCCTAAGGCCAGGGCCTTGAAGACATGGTCCTCTGCCGAAAACCCGCCTGCAAAGGCAATGTCCGGGACCCATAATCCCCTCTTGGCGAGACGGTCGCACAACTCATACGCCATGGAGTGCAGATAGATAGATGGGATGCCCCATTCGCTCATCATTCGCCACGGGCTCATGCCTGTACCCCCCGGGGCCCCGTCGATGGTCAGAAGATCGATCTTGGCATCACTGGACCAGCGGATCGCCATGGCCAGTTCTCTCATGGGATACGCACCGGTCTTGAGCGTGACACGCTTTGCGCCTAATTTGCGCACCCGCTCCACCTCATTCATAAAGCCTTCCTGATCAATGAAACCGAGACGGGAATGGCGTTCAAACTGTTTGAGGGGTCCAGCCTTGAAGGCGGCCTGAAAGGCGTGGGCCTCCGGATCGGGGGTTACGATGTATCCCCTCTTTTTCAACTGAATTGCCCGGTCCAGGGAGTTCACCTTGATCTCTCCGCCGATACATTTGGCGCCTTGCCCCCATTTCAGTTCAATGGTCTCAACACCGAGTTTGTCGATGACGTATTCCGCCACCCCGTTTCGGGTATCTTCCACGTTCATCTGTACAAGGATATCCCCGTAGCCTTCATGGTAACGGCGGTATTCTTTGATCCGGCGATCCATTTCAGGTGAATTTTTCACCTTCCCGTCGCGGTTAAATTCCAGTTCCGGGTCGATGCCGCAGACATTTTCACCGCACACTAAGGTGATCCCGCTGATGGCGGCCCCGATGGCAAAATGCCCCCAGTTTTTGCGGGCGATTTCCGTGCTCCCGAGGGCCCCGGTGAATATGGGGACCTTCATCTTTACCTTTTCAGTGGCGCCAAACGAGGTTTCCGTATTCACCGCCGGGAAAGTGGCCTTGTCCGGGTCCGGTTCAACCCCCTTGGCTCCAAGGGCATATCCCATGATATTCAGATGAGAGTAATCAACAGGGTAGTCCTTGTCCGCCCCGGCCGTAATGCTGCCGAATGGCTGGGGGTAAAGGAGTTCCCTTCCCCGGAATGTGGCATTGAACATATCGCAGTTCCCCTTGCACCCGTCAACACACCTGCTGCAGATGCCTGACTGGGGGGCCACATTACGTGAGCGATTCTTGGTCTGAAGGGCTTCATTCGCGTTTGGTCTCTGTAAATTCAATGTTTTATCCTCCTCTATTTAGATCAGGGGAGAAGACAAAAAAAAGCGTCTTCCCTGATTAGGGTTTAGACGCCTTTGTCTTATCGCGAAAGGCCTTAACACGTCTTTGTGCAAGGCTTCAATCAAATTTTAGCTAATAATTATAGCCTCAGCCATTCTCTCTGTCAAGACATTTTTGTCATAATCTGGCCTAAACGGGCCAACTACCACATCATGAGATGCCGATTCCATTGACACACAAAGGAAAACGCCTTACACTGTGTCGCCTGAAAGGAACTTTTTATCATCCAGTATTACCCAAGCTAAGTCAGTGAATGGGCCAGCCTTACTACTGGCAATGTTAATTGTTGCCAGACACTGCGGGAAACAATGAAATAGCCTGACAAGCGAGGATTCTATGGCAACAGAAACAGCTTTCGATAATGAAAAATATATAACGGAACAGACATCTGAGATTCTTGAAAGAGTCAATAAATTTGGCGATAGACTTTACCTCGAATTTGGCGGAAAACTTCTGTTTGACTATCATGCCGCCAGGGTCTTACCCGGATATGATCCAAATATCAAAATGAGACTTCTCCAACAATTGAAAGATAAGGCGGATATTCTTTTATGTATTTATGCGGGGGACATTGAAACAAAAAAAATGAGGGCGGATTTTGGTATAACCTATGACTCCGAAGCCCTTAAATTAATAGACGAATTAAGAGGCTGGGGAATACATGTCCTTGGTGTAGTTATTACCCGATTTAGCGGCCAGCCCACCG
Organism: Deltaproteobacteria bacterium; assembly: GCA_029932035.1. Lineage (GTDB taxonomy): Bacteria > Desulfobacterota > DSM-4660 > Desulfatiglandales > Desulfatiglandaceae > Desulfacyla. The sequence continues at coordinate 4,970 of JAOZQV010000274.1, forward strand.
CCAAATTATTTAAGAATAAATTAGAAAGGAGAAATATAAAGGTCTATACTCATCAATATACGAAAGGGTATCCCACAAACGTGGATTTAATCGTAAGTGACGAAGGCTATGGGGCTAATGATTATATTGAAACAGAAAAACCTCTGATTATTGTTACCGGCCCCGGGCCTGGTAGTGGAAAGTTAGCCACATCTCTTTCTCAGGTATATCATGACTACAGGAGAGGAATAA
>JAOZQV010000275.1 GCA_029932035.1 Deltaproteobacteria bacterium
CATTTCCGGACGTGTGTATCTGTTGATCATGTTCGTGTCTCCTGTATTTGCGGGTGCCGAGTTGCGGGTTACGGGTTAAAGGTGAGTCCTGAACCCTTGAACGGTTACCAACACCTAACCCGGATAAACCGGATCCAAATTGAATATTGACTATTGAATATTGACTATTTGTGGTATCGCTTCGCTCTGTCTTTTCTAATAAAAACGATAGAATTCCTTAAATATTCAATCTAACTATGGCGTAAATCATGCGCAAACATGATGTGATTTGAACAAATTGGTGCTAAATAAACCGGCTTAAAATTATGCCGAGTGAAAGGAGTAGCCCGTGGGCAATCAGGGTCTGGATGGTCAGCGCCTGTGCGGGAACTGTCCCTTCGTGGGAGAGGTATTCCCGCCAAAGGATCCTCATGGCCTTCAGTGCTAAGGGAAAAGCCATGAAGGAGAAGATGATTAAATAGGAAAACCCTACAACTCCAATCAAAAAAAAGACGAATATAAATGCCATTGACATTATGACACAGTAGAGATGCCTGGAATACCCAGGCCCCAATCTCACAACCAAATTCCTCTTATTTGCCCTGCGATCAGCCTCATAGTCTGGAAACTGATTAATCCAGATTACCCCTGCAATGAAAAAGCCTTGAGGGACCCCGATGGCAAAGGCTGGCCAGCTCAAAGAGCCGGACATCACATAATAGGTTCCTAAAGTGACAAGCGGCCCGAAGGCAATAAAGATCACCGCTTCACCCCAGCCCCGCGACATGAGTTGTAAAGGGGGCGCTGAATAGGCCCATCCAGCTCCGAGACCCAGGAGCCCGATGGGGATGACAAGCGGTCTATTGAGACAGATGAGCCAGATACCAACACTGAAACCGATGGCAAAGAAGAATAATGCCATGAACAGGACCATGCGGGGGGCCAGTCCTCCATCTTGAATAGCACGGCTTCCGCCACTGAAAGGTGTTACACGCATGTTGATCGGATCGCTTCCCTTGGAGTCGAAATAGTCATTGAGCAGGTTGGCACCCGAGTGAAGACCCGCTATTCCCACAGCGCATAACAACAATATCCAAAGAGAAAAAGTTTTTGAACTCAAGGCAAAGGCTGCGCCAATGATGACCGGGACTAATGATCCTGCAAGGAACGGCGCCCTAAGTGCCTTTAGATAAATATTCATGGTTGCAAAAAGCCCGCTTTTATAGTTTAAACTCGTTAGTGGAAACCTTATTTTACGACTTCTGTTCAAGATATGATTATTTATCAGAATAACTGCGTTATTTCAACCCAGTTTAAGACCATGACAGTGAAACGTTAAAAACCTGGCCCGCCCCCGCATAGCGGGAGTCTTTGATAGGTCACGATTTTTGTCTGACATTGATGGAGGAGAAAAACATGCCCAAAGTAATGATACATCCTGCGGGGTATGACAATGTCCGGCAGGCCGTGGACCGTGCTTTTGAACTCTTTCCTGTTGAGGTGACGGGCAGGAAGGTATTGATTAAACCGAACGTGCTTCGTGCTTCGGAGGCTAAAGAAGGGATAGTAACCCATCCGGCTGTACTGCGATCAGTGGTGGAAAAAGTAGAGGGGATGGATCCTTCTTCCTTGGTAGTTGGAGACAATCCCGGTATTTTCAGCTACGGGGCCAATGAGGAGAGCTTTAAAAAAACGGGGTTGATGGAAGCTGCCAAGGGCTATTATCAGAACATCGGTAACGACTCACAAAAGGTTGATTTTAACCCGGAATACATGCCGATGGTGAGTCTTTCTCGGGCAGTGCTTGAGGCTGATATAATCATCAGTCTGCCAAAATTCAAAACCCACGGCCTAACGGTCATGACCGGAGCCATCAAGAACAGCTATGGCTTATTGCCGGGTGCTCAGAAAGCCCAACTGCACAAGGCAGCGGGCAACCCTGAACGCTTCCATGAAGTGGTGGTGGAGGTATTTCGGCTTCGGGTGCCGGATCTTTTTATTGTAGATGCTGTGGTAGGTATGGAGGGAAACGGTCCGGCTTCGCCAGACCTCCTGGACATTGGTCTCATTATGGCCTCCGACGATGCCATGGCCATGGACGCCGTCATAGCTAAAATGATGGGGTTGGAACCTGGCAGGCTGCGCTTTCTCCAGAAAGCCAAGGAGATTGGCCTGGGTGATTACGATCTTGATAAGATAGAGATCATTGGCGAGTTGAAAACATTATCCCACTTTAAACTCCCTCCCTTGGGTGGCGAAATCATCTCGGAGAATAAGGTAATCCAGGAAATGATGCACAGCCGCACCCTACTGTTGCCACAGGCAGACGCGGAACTGTGCACAGCCTGTTGCACATGCGTTGATCAGTGTCCGGTATCGGCCCTGTCCATGAACGGCGACACCCCTCTCGTGGACGCTGAGTCCTGCATAACCTGCTTCTGCTGCCAGGAAATCTGCCCGGAAAAGGCGATCACGTTGAAGTAACACCTAACCCTGTAAACCGGAAAAGTGCCTAAAGTGAGCTAAAGTGCCTAAAATGCCTAAAGTTATGGTAAACACTGAGGGATATATGACAAATCTTTTGCAAACACTTGACCCTTCGTGAGCTTCTCTTTTGCCAAATTGCCCCAGGACCTCGGTCAAGGCATTCCACTACTATGGCTTTTGCAGTTTCCTCAATAGATTTCGAACCATATTAAGGATCATCAAATAGGCTCAGTTGCCCATCCTGATCCTTTCTCTTGTCCCTGGCAATCTCTCGGTTGATCTCTGCTCGTCGGGCCTTTTCCTCCTCAGTCTTTCGTTCTTTTAGCCGTTTCTGTTCAGCCATATATTCTTGAAACTCTTTTTCTTCTTTCTCGTCGGCAAATTCAACCACTATCTCGGGTTTAGGCAACATACTCTTTGGAATTACCAAACCATTTGGAAGCTCGACCAATGTCAGTGCGTCTGATATTTCGGGGCTGCAATAACCTTGAGTACCAATTCCAAGATTACAGGCCTTTTCAATCTGAGTAGCTTTGTTGCCGATGGTCGATTTCTTGGTGCCAAAGAAATCGCAGATGGTATCGCCTGAAAGAAACAATTCGTTTTCCGGATCAAACAGAAAATTGAGGCGGGCGATGACATAGATAATTGAGGCCGCCCATATTTCCTTCTTCCCTCGTATTATTGAAATCTTCCGCTTCCGGCCCAGGGTATCGCATAACCTCAGGGCATAGCCCTGCAAATCTTCATTCAAGTGCTCAATGCAAAAGGAAACCACCAGTTCCTCGATTTCTTTCAATCGTTCATCTTTTGCAACTTTTTCCATTGTGATCCTCTCTGCGATTTCTATTTCTTGTCTTGTTGCATTTCATTTCTTTCTACCTTGTAGTAAATCCTCACGCAGGATATCCAGATGTCAGTCAGCCTCGTAATCAGGTTCTTCGGTAGGAGAATAGACGAGATACCGGCCATCCGAATCGTCTCGTTCCATGCGGATTTTTGCTTCTAACGCACCAATTTGATCCAGCCGGAGGATACTGAGGCCTTCGGGAAGATTCAGCAAGGAGAGGGTGATGGTGAACTCCTGATCCGGGTCGTTCCAGAAAATGATGCGGCGGCCTTCTTCGTTGAAAAGGCGGATGAGGGCGTTTTCGATCTGCGAATTGTCCATTTCTTTAACCACGAATTACACGAATAGCACGAATATGAAAAATTTTGACCAAGGATTACATGGATACCACGGGTGAATCATTTAACGTCTGGCGGCTTCATTCTCCATTGCCAGCATCGTTGTTTCAATCTGATCGGCAGGGATCTCTTTTACCTTATCCGCCTCCCAAACTACCACCGGGGTGGCGGTTTCTTTTGCCCGCTGAATGACTTTCTTCGCGGCCTGTCGAAAGGCCGCATCGGCTTTCCATGATAAACTCTCGTTTTGACTGTTTTTTGTGTCCATGGATTTATTCCTTTGCATCTCTCGTGATTTGCGTGAACAGATCGGGATGAAAAACCTGGAGTTCTTCGTCTTCTTCATAAGCAACTACTTCTGGTGGAAGTCGTGAGCCGTCATAGAGCCGCCAGACATCTGCAAGCGGACGGTAAAGGTGAAACAAGTTCCGTATCCCTGATTCGAATCGTCTTCGGATAACATGTTCGGGGACATTGTGACCTCCTTGCCGAACGCGGTTCTTCACACGGGCTACAGCCACATCTGCGCTCGGGAGCCAAAGGAAGAATAATACAACCCGGTAACCGGTACGCTTCATTTCCGTGAGCAGGCGCACATAGCCACGTCCGGAAAGGGTCGTCTCAAACCCGAAGTTTTCTTTTGCAGCGGTAAGTTCCTTTATCCTGGTCAGAAGCAAGCGCCCGGCTCTCACATTTTGCGTCTCCGGAGCAAACGGCGACAGACCTGCGGCGATCAGGTCGGCGTTCAGGAATTCACGACAGTACACAAAGTCCGGCAAAAATTCGTTGGCAAACGTGGTTTTCCCGGCTCCATTCGGTCCGGCAATCACGTAAACCGTCGGATATTCACTCTGAATCTTGTCTTCTTCTGGCTTGGCTTCTGTATTTTTCATTCGTGTAATTCGTGGTTGCTATCCATTTGCTTTTTAATCCATGTAATCCGTGTAATCTGCGGATCATTCTTTCTTTTTCCCGGTTATCGCCTTTACCCCGCCAATAGATCCCCGAATTTCCCATATTTTACCTTTACACCATCGTTCAGGTCAAGACTGACTTTATGTGATGGAGCGACATAAACTCTGTCACCCTGCCAAGAGCATCCCCGATTGCCAGGCCATAAACAATACCCTTTGCTCTGTTAAGATTGTCTGTCATGTTTCTCTAGCCTTGCTCAAATCCAGTATCGGCCCGCCTACGGAGGCCTCGGATGTAGGTGCGACAACTCTTCTTTCATGTAAAAAGCAAAAGACAGCCTGCTCAAGAGTCAACGGCAGACTTGCCCCCCGTCTCATATCTGTCAACTGTGTAGGCCTGACACCTATGTCTGCACTCCTTCATCCTGGAGCTTTCTTAGCTTTTCGATATGATCTTGCTTTCCTTCACTCTCAAGCCTTGAGATGTAATCGTCCAGATCAATCTTTTTTCTAACCCAAAAATGTCCTATGTCAAGGGCAGACCCCATGCCCCGCTCTTGGTTATGCGGGTTTCATCTCCTTCAATGTTGTCGTTTCAGAGCGAAACAGTCAACAGCAGGCCTCTAT
>JAOZQV010000276.1 GCA_029932035.1 Deltaproteobacteria bacterium
AGATTACCCTAAAAAGTGGCCGGCCTCTGTGGACCTATCAACGAAAGGTGGTCAGCAATATCATACAAAAATTGAATTCCCCAAGGGTGACCCCGAAAACCCTCTCACATGGGATGAACTGATCCATAAATTCAAAAGTCTCATTTCCCCTATCTTTTCTGATGAAAAAGGCGCTGAAATTATTCGTTATGTTAGGGGGATAGAATTAGCGAAAAATTTAAAAGATCTTTCAATGCTCCTGTCAAAATATTAAAAAGCTGTGCTGCGTATATTCAGTTGTAAATTAAGGAGAAGATCATGCGGTTGCTTGAACATGAATCAAAAGAGATACTTGGCCGGTATAATATTCTGATACCCGAAGGAGATGTGGTCGAATCTGGGGAAGAGCTCAAAATAGACGGTCCGGTTATGCTCAAGGCACAAATCCCTTTGGGGGGGCGCGGGAAGAGCGGGGGCGTCATCGAGGTCTCTTCTTCCGGGGAGGCAAAAGAGAAGATTGAACAGCTTCTCTCAACGCCCATAAGGGGGTACGGGGCCAAAAAGATTCTTGTGGAGGAGAAGATAGATATTGCCCGGGAATTCTTTATGGCCGTGACCTATGACACTGTGGCAAAGGACCCCCTGGTCATTTTTTCTCAAGAGGGGGGTGTTGATATAGAAGAATTGTCAGCCTCACAGCCGGAAAAAGTACAAAAGGAGTTGTTTACAGTCAGGGCGAGGCTCCCCCAGTACCGTGCCAGGGAGATCGTCTCAGAGGCGGGGATCTCCGGCAGAATACTTTTGGGGTTGGGGGCCATCCTTTCAAGCCTGGCCGATATCTTTCTCGATTACGATGCAACGCTGGTTGAAATCAATCCACTGGCGCTTACCGGTGACGGGAAATTAATCGCGCTCGATTGTCATATTGAGATGGATGATGATGCCCTTTACCGGCACAAGGATCAGGCCAAAAAACTGGCTCTGGACAACCGATACGAAGGGGGTCGCAAAAGCACGGATTTTGAACGCAAGGCAGCCGAAATTGACAGTCTGGATCATAGAGGGGTTGCCGGCCGGATGATAGAATTTGATGGTTTTATGGGATTGATCATCGGTGGAGGCGGAGCATCCCTTACGGCATTTGATGCTGTAAAACAGCATGGCGGTAAGCCGGCAAATTACTGTGAGATAGGGGGTAACCCCTCTGTTCTCAAGGTGAAGGAATTGACAAAGCATATCCTGACAAAGAAAGGTGTGGAGAAAATAGCCATTATTATGAATGTTGTGAGCAACACCAGGGTCGATCTTGTGGCTCGCGGTATTGTAAAGGGGGTTCTGGAGGCCGGCCGAGCGCCTTCCGAGACGGTGGCCGTTTTTCGAGTTCCGGGGGCATGGGAGGATGAAGGGTTCAAGATCCTTTCAAAATACGGGGTGCCCTATTGTGACAGGAGTGTTTCCATTGATGAGGCGGCTAAGATGGCTGTTGAGAGGGCAAAGCCTTGATCAGAGAATAAAAGGGGAGAGACAAGATGGCCATACTGGCGGATCAAGATACGAAAGTCATCATTCAGGGGATCACCGGGAGAGAGGCGGCTTCTTTCACCAAAGACATGCTGGATTACGGGACCCGGGTAGTTGCCGGCGTGACGCCGGGCAAACAGGGGCAGAAGATTCATGGCGTGCCGGTGTATGACACGGTTCGCGGGGCCTTGAAAGAACACCCGGTCGATGCCTCGGTCATTTCCGTGCCACCGGGCATGGTCAAGGGGGCTGTACTTGAAGCCGTTGAGAACCATATAAAACTTCTTGTGGTCGTGAGCGAGAGAGTCCCAAGGAAAGATGTGATCGAATTTCTGGAAGCGGCAAGGGAACAAGACGCCCGCGTCATAGGGCCCAATACGCTCGGAATAATCTCTCCTGAAAGAGTGAAATTAGGGATGGCCGGGGGACCGGTTGAGGATGTTAAAAAAGCATACACCCCGGGGAACGTGGGAATTGCCTCCAGGAGCGGGGGAATGACAACGGAGATTGCCAACCTTTTGACAACACACGGCATCGGGCAGAGTACCTGCATAGGAATCGGAGGAGATCCCGTCGTCGGCTCCAATTTCCTTGATCTTATTCCCCTGTTTGATCAGGACCCTGAGACAAAGGCGGTGGTTCTGTTCTGTGAGCCAGGGGGGATCATCGAAGAGAGTTTGGCTGAACTGGTTATTTCTCAAAAAATAGCCCTGCCCATTGTTGCTTTCATAGCCGGACGCTTTGTGGATGATATGCCCGGTGTGAGGTTCGGCCATGCAGCGACCATCGTGGAGGGCGATAAGGGAACGGCGAAAGGAAAAATCGAAAGTTTCAAAAAAGCAGGCATCCATGTTGCCGAGTCATTTTCAGATATCGTTAAAATATTGCGAAACACTATCTAACGCGGCATAGCCGCAGCCAAAATGTCTCGCGCAAAGACGCAAAGGCGCAAAGATTTTCTTGTTTTTTATGACAGAAAACCAGGTGATAAGGTACTAAAAGGGAAAGGAGTCTATAAAATGGAGCTTACCGAAATCGAGGAGAAGATCTGGGACCGCGTGAAGACCGAACTTGCAGATGAGCCCGTAGCCAGTCCGGATCATGTGGAGAGGATGACAGCGTGGTGTCAGCTTTTGGGTCCTAAAGTGGGCGCAGATATGGAAGTTTTATTGGCAGGCGCCCTGCTTCACGATGTGGGCGTTTTGATCAACCGGAAAAATCATTATACGGTGGGACGGGCCAGAGCCTCTGAGATCCTGAAAGAGGCAGGTTTTCCGGAGGAAAAAATAGAAGATGCGCTGCATGTCTTAGAGGCCCACAGCCGTTATGGGGGGCCAGACCCCGAGACAACAGAGGCAAAAGTGGGGCAGGATGCGGATGCCCTGGAATATATCGGGGCCATCGGCATCCTTCGGGCCTTGGTTCGGGGGCTCAATGACGGGTCCTTTAACGGCAGAATCAGCGATTTTCCCGAGTTCCTTCAATCTATTCTTGCCAAGGTAGAAGACACATTCCACACAAAGGAGGCCGAGGCCATAGGGCGGTCAAGGCTGGAATATATGAAGATCTTCATTGAGCGCATTGAAAAAGAATTAAAAGGCGAGGAGTAAGATGATGGAGCTTGGACTTTTAAGAACGGCTCTCTTCGTTCCGGGAAACCGGCCTGATCGCGTGGATAAGGCTGTAAAAACAAGCGCTGATGCCGTCATTATCGATCTTGAGGATGCACTTCCATTAACCGAGAAAGAGGCATCACGATCAAAGGTGCGGGATAAGATTTTAGAGCATGCTGAAAGAAAGATCATTGTTCGGGTCAACAGCCTCGATTCTCCATTTTTTCAGGGGGATCTAACTGAAGTGATCACGGGTAATCTTGCCTGTCTCATGGTCCCCAAAGTAGAGAGCGCCGCCCATGTTCGAGAAATCAACGAAAACCTGCTCAAGGTTGAAAAAGAGAAGGGCATGGTTCAGGGAACTGTTTCCATTATTCCTTTGATTGAGTCGGCGGGAGCTGTGCAGAATATTTTCCAGATTACCGCTGAAAAAACGGAGCCCCCCAGGATCTATTGCGTAGCGTTCGGCGCCGCCGACTATACACTGGATATGGGGATTGAGATCACCAAAGAGGGGACGGAACTTTCATACCCACGCGCAAGGATTGCCGTCGCCTCCCGTGCTGCAAGGATAGAACCTCCGTTAGACACGCCATTTATGATGGATCTAAAGGATATGGAAGCGCTTAAGGTTGATGCCGGTAGGGCGAAGCGGCTGGGGTTCCAGGGTAAATTGTGTATCCATCCCAATCAGATCGAACCTTTGCATGCTATTTTTTCGCCGACAAAAGAAGAAATACTTTATGCAGAGAGGGTTGTGCAGGTATTCGAGGAGGCGGAAAGGGAGGGGTCGGCAGCCATAACATTGGATGGCAAATTTATTGATTATGCTGTTGTGGAGCGTGCAAGGCGAATATTGAAAGTGGCGGAACACATAATTAAACGATAGGAAGGTGGTTATCCATGAGTGAATTCATCAAGGTTGCGATCGATCAATCAAAGTGTTTGGGAATCGAAGCATGTGGCGGATGCCTGAGGGTCTGTCCTGTGAACATCTTCGATAAAAAAAATGACGAACCGGTGATTATCAAAGAAAACGAAGATGAGTGCACCCTGTGCGATTTGTGCATGCAGGCGTGCGGCCCCAATGCCGTCATTATCCATAAACTTTATGAAAATCAATAAATTCGAGTCGGGACAATGGCAACACTGGCTGAAAAGGTTCAGGGCCTGGATTTTAAGGAAAATTCTATGAATACAGACGTCATCAAATCAAACATTGAGACATACCTCATTACATGGCTGAAGAAGATTCCCATTATCTCATTATATGCCGGAACGAGGGGATGGTTTTATCTGATAAGCTGGTCTCATCGAATCACCGGCATTCTTCTGGTGATTGCCTTGTGGGTCTATCTTTACAGTTTTCATGCATTGCAGGCTTCCCAAAAGAGTTTTATCCTGGTCGTACTCCTGTGGATACTGGCCATCCCCATGGCCTTTCATGGGTTCAACGGGGCTCGGCTGATTCTCTATGAGTGTTTCGGAAACCGGAATGATGATGCCATGATCCGATGGGTTTTTGCCCTTTCTTTTATCTACGTGCTTGTATTGGGGATGCTCATGCTGATGGGCAATCAGATGGTATCTCCATTTTTGTACTGGGTGATCATGTTCACTCAGGCCCTGGTTGTTGCCTATGTCGTTGCAACAAAAACATTAAAGAGCAGACATTCTGTTTTATGGAAAATGCAGAGAATCAGCGGGTCCTTTCTTCTAATCATGGCACCGGCCTACTTTCTATTCATCCCGCTTAACGCACCCCCGGAGATCGAGGCGAATTTCTTAGTCACAGGTATTCAAAAGCTTTTTTTAATGGCCGTTTATATCCTGCTGCTTCTCTGTGCACTTTTTCATGCCGGTTATGGGGTTTGGTCCGTGATGAGTGATTATCACGCTTCTCGAAATATAGGGAAAGGATTGGCTGCACTCGTTACATTGATCACATTGATTTTTGCATGGATCGGCCTGCTTGCAACGCTGAGTATTTGAGAACTGAAAGGAGTTTTTGCACCGATGACTCAACAATTAAAGATTTCTTCCACATTGCGTTGTGATGTCTTGATTATAGGGGCAGGGGG
>JAOZQV010000277.1 GCA_029932035.1 Deltaproteobacteria bacterium
ATTGCGACCGGCCTGGATAGTGGCTCCGTAATGACGTCTTCGCCCCGGACCATACCATTTGGTGATATAGTCATCGGCCCACTGTGCGGTTTCATCCACGTGACATCGGTTGCAGGCATTGGGGGTACCCATATTGACGCTGAGATCCGGCCGGGGAATTCGGATACTGTGATCCGGGCGGTAGTCAATCCCCATATAGTAACGACCCGGCATATGGCACTGCACGCACTCGGCCCCGGTACCTACATCGAAAAACACCTCTCCCGTTTCAGATCTGATGGGCTCACCTTTTTCTCCCTCTTTTTTGTGAAAATGATGCTCCTTGGTGTCATATTCATCCGCTCTGTGGCACTGCAGGCAAAGATCGTTTCCATCCCTGATCAGCTTGAGGCTATGCACATCGTGACAGTCGCTACAGCGCACATCGCGATCATACATCTTACTCTGTGTAAAGGACCCGTATACATACACCTCATCCAAGATCTGCCCGTCAGGGAAATAGAGTTCAGGAGTAAGCAGGCTGGGCAGCAGGCTGTCTAAGAGGTCTGGCTCTGCGTGGGTGTAATCACCGAGAATAGCACGCCGGGCATGACACGGTGCGCACAGCTCCACAAGCTTTCGCGATCCGAGTCCGGATGTTTTCACTAAAAGATCATAGTTTGGGAGTGGCGGCCGGGCCATGTCCGGTAGTTCAGCCCATTTCACGTGCAGCGATCCTGGACCATGGCATGCCTCACATCCGACATTTATTTCCGACCAGGTGGTCTCATAGCTATCGGTCTTGATATCGTAGTTTTTTTTCAGATTAGTGGAATGACATTCTGCGCACATTCCATTCCAGTTCTGGCCGGCGTTGGTCCAGTACAGCCAGTCCTTCGGGTCCATGGGCCCCTTTGGATAGAGGTGGTACCATTTTTTTTCTCTCACATCCCAGGCAATGGGAAGGCACTGCAGGCGGCCTCCGGGGAATGGCACTAAGTATTGTTGTAATGGGTACCAGCCGAAGGTATGGGTGATTTCGAACTCGCCCATCTTAGCGTCCGGTCCCTGGGTATAGACAAAAAATTTTCCGTCCTTTTGATAGAACCGCGACCTGACGCCATAAATTTCAAATATGGCCCTGTTGAAATCTCCCAGCACGGTCTCGTCATTGGCCACGGCCATGGCATGATCGTGGTGAGAACCCTGCCATTTGTCGTATTCTTTTTTGTGGCAGTCCATGCATTTTGTGCTGCCGACAAAAACAGCTATCGACTTCGATTGTATGCCATCTGCTTGCAAAGTGATGGATGCCTCTTTGAGGAGATAGAGGGGGATCGTAAGAATAATAACGATGGTTGCAATAAGACCGCTAATTTTCCAGCGTTTCATGTTTGACCCTTTTGGCATACACGACCTGGTCTGCACGAAACCGGCTTCGTTTGATCCGCCTTCCGGTATCCACCTTCACGATGCTGTTCTCGATGAATAGACGGTAGAGATCTAAGGGACGGGGGGCCGGCGGGTTGATCACTTCTCCCTTAATATCAAAAGCCGAAGCGTGACAGGGACAGGCGAACCTCTTCTCCTTATCTATCCAGGGAACGGTGCATCCAAGGTGAGTACACCTACGAGAAACAGCCAAAAAACCACCGTCTTCCAACCGGCAGAGGTAGAATTTACCCCTGATAAAGGCGGTTACTGAATCGAGGGGGAATTTCGCCACCGGGCCTGCTTCAATAATGGTTTCAGGATCCCTGGATTTCGTCTCTTTCTTGTTCGGACGAAGATACGCCATAACAAGGAGGGCAAATTCAAGCAGTGCGAGAATCCCCAGACCTATCCAGAGTTTGTTTAAAAACGATCTTCTGGAAGGCTCTTGGGGGAATTGCCCTTCCTTAATCTTCTTTCTTTTTTTCTCAGACATAGATTTACCTGGTTAAAAAACAACTTACGGCCAGACCAGTCTCATTTCAGACCCCCTGAACCATATGCCCGTTATTGTCAAGATAATGAATGCCGTCAGAAAAAAGCAGAAAACCACCTGAACAGTCTCATTTTTGTTAGCATAATACCTCCGTTTCAATAACAGGTAGAATCCATAAAATACAGCTAACACAATGCCGAGCCGAATTAGACCTTGGCTGATTACGGGCGATAAACCCGGCATCCAGACGGCAAAGTCGACCACATACTCGTCCACAAGGATTCCAATCGGTGTGGCAATCAAGGCCGCAACAGTCGCGCCAATTGCCATACGACGCCCTTTCGAAGAGACAAACCATACGCCTGCCGTGCTGGAAGGATAGTGGATATAGGGAATAGATATCAGGGCGATAATCATGAGAACAGGAATAAAGAAGAGTGCAATGAGCGGGCTAAAGTGGAGAAGTATCTCCTGAAACCCCAAAAAGTACCATGGCGCCTTTGTGGGGTTTGGGCTCAACCCGGGATTAGCCTTGCCCTCTAAAGGTGCATTGAAGAAAACGGAAACAACCAGGATAAAGGCGATCAAAATCAGGGCCATGGCTATTTCCCGCACGATCAGATTCGGAATGCTCGGGACCATCTCTCCGCGGGTTTCACTATCTTCTTCTGGGGTGCGTGGAATGACGAGACCACCCGCCTTTCGTACACGCCAGAAGTGAAAGGGCATGAAAGCGATGATAAGGGCCGGGAGGATGACCGTATGGATTGCGTAGAAATTCGTTAGCGTTGACGGGCCCACCTCGGGTCCACCCCGTATCATTTCTTGAAGCCACAAACCCGCTCCGGGAATATAATCGAACATACCGGTGCAGATGGTAACTGCCCAGAAAGAGAGCTGATCCCATGGCAGCAAATACCCGGTAAAATTGGAGAACAGTACGGTCAAGAAAAGGGCAAGACCAATGATCCAGTTGAACTGACGGGGCGGATGGAAGGCGCCGGTGAAGAATACCCGGAGGAAATGGAGAAAAACCACCACCAGGAGGATGTTGGCGCTCCAGTGATGGATATTGCGTATGAGTTGTCCGAACTGGATGTCATGCTGGAGATGGAGGATAGACTCGTAGGCCTTATCCGGGAACGGATGATAGGCAAATTTCAGCAGTACGCCCGTCCCAAACAGCATTAGAATCAACACGACGGCCATACCGCCGAGACCCCAGGTCAGGGTGAATCGCAGGGTCTGTTCCGGAACGGTACGGGGCCGGAAGTGCAGGATGAACGTGTTCAAGTACCGGCGATAACGTTCTTGGCCCTTAACCACTCGCAATATCCCGTTCCGGCCCTTGCCCATTCCGTTTTTCCAAGTGATATCTTAAATATAGGGAGAATTTTCACCTCCCCATACGCACATCCATTCGTCTATTTGCCCTTCTCAAGCTTGGCTAAGGCTTTTCGCAGGTTGGCTGAGCCCGGGTTGTTCACATCCTTTTTCACCAGGATATCTATAGGTCTCACTGATTTACCGTAGTAATCCTTGTTGAAATCATCGTTGACCTTGGCTACTGAGCCATCTAATGAGAGCCCTGCGTAGGCCCCCTGTGCAAGGGAAAAAGAGAGCAGATCTGCCGTCACCCCTTTTCCGGCAGCCCCGGCTCCCACCGGACCCAGGGCCACAGAGGAGTCTCCACCCAGTTTAAAAGAGGTGCCGTAAAGGGATTCGAGCCCCCGCTGGGTGCGTATCTGCATAATCACCTGAGAGGACTCGGCACCGATCTGCAGGCCAAAGCTCACGGAGCCGATGCTGTAAAATGCAGGCTGACTCCACTGCCCTGTTTTGGCGTCACGAATCAGCACCACGCCCCTGCCGCCGGATCCCCCGAAGATAAACCCGGCCTTGAGCAATTGCGGCACGATAAAGACCCCTTTGGAGTCCTTGAGATGGTTTGTAAACCATTCCATGTCCGGTTGTTTCACGAAATTATTCAATGTTACAAGGGCCTGGTCCACCAGGATCTGCGGCTTGAGATCTTCCCCTGCTCCTGCCGGAAGGGCAGAGAGAAAAAAGACCGCGGCCACAGATAAGCAGACAACAAAACGAAACACCAACTTTACTTTTTTGCTTCTAATCATGATGATATTCTCCTTACCTTAAATGAGTTTAAAAAGCGTCCATCCAGAAATGAAATAGTTTTTGCAAGATCAAGGAAGCCGAAGATTTTAACCACAGGAATACATTGGAGTATTTCGAGGATTAAAATCTGAGTCTGACGCTGAGATTGCGGAAAATAGCCATTTATGGATCGACACAAAATAGTTATCCGCCCTGAATGAAACCTTTGTTACCCAGGACGGTACCGTCAAGCACACTTTATTCTGATTTGGATTAGGTTGCCGGGTGGAAAAACAACACAAAAAAGGTCCGCTGGGATCTGAACATCACCTCCTTATCAGTCGTATTTTGAATTTCAGATTGCGGATTTGTTCTGCACATAATTCAAATATAAACCAAATCGGTTACAAAATCTATCTCTGTCATTTATGGCTTACCTCTTTCTGATTCTCTTTCACATCTCGTCTCCGAAGAGACCGCTCGTAGGCCGACTTATAGGCCATGGTGTAGTTGAGGATGTTCCGCACATACATCACGGTCTCCAAGTTGCCTGATCGCAGGGCGACCCTTTCCACATTTCCAAACCACCTGTTGGGATTGTATCCTAACTTTACTGCGCGCTTTCGGTATTTCCCCACACGACCCGGGCCTGCATTGTATGAGGCCAGGGCCAGAAAAAACCGGTCCTCCTTGCTGATATTCGGGTCTTTGGCGTAACGGGCCATCAATCTGGCCATATATTTGGCACCCGCGTGGACATTCCCCTCAAGCTCCATATAATTGTGGACGCCGAGCCATTTGGCAGTTGAAGGCAGGACTTGCATGATGCCGACGGCGCCGTAGGGGCTCTTGGCCTTGTGGTTCAGCGAGGACTCTTGAAACCCCTGAGCCATGAGCTGCAGCCAGTCCATCCCGAAGGCAGCAGACTCGCGTTCAAAGTGACTGGACAGTTGGAATTTGGAGCCTTTGGTAAAAGGGTTAGTTATCCAGTGGGTTCGTTTGAAATATTGATTGAAATTCTTCTCAAAAACATTTTTCTTTTTCTTCAGGGCCGATGCGATAGCAGCATTCATGTTGGTTAACAGTTCAGGGTTCTCCTTCCGAACGGCCCAGGCCGCCTTCATGCCGGTCGATACGGGGATTTCTTCATGGATGACCA